>DATHEV010000602.1:0-5766 GCA_035318405.1 Iamia sp. | reverse complement strand
GGGCGACGACCTCGTTGCGCTTCCCGGCGCCGAACACCTTCCCGACGCCGCTGATGGCGACGGCGGCGGGCTCCTCGGGGACGACGTCGGCGGGGACCTCAGGGGCGCGCTTCGTCAGGTCCGTCATCAGGCGAACGACTCCTTGGGGCGGTTGCGGGACGCCACGGCGTCGACGGCGCCGACCAGCAGCGCCATGGCGATGCCGAGGGCGGCCGCCCCCATGAGGGCGGTGTAGACCTTGGCCGGGTCGCTGGTGGCGGCCCGGGAGTACTCGAGGGTGAGGCGACCGATCCCGCCGCTGCGGCCCAGCGAGATCTCGGCCACGATCGCCCCCACCACTGCTCCGGCCGCCGACAGCCGCAGCGCGGGCACGAGGTACGGCAGGGCGGCCGGCAGCCGCAGCTTCCACAGGACGGTGCGGGGCGGCGCCGCCATCGACCGCATCAGCTCCTCGGCCGCCGCCGGCGCGGCCTGGAGCCCCCGGAGCAGGCCGACGGCCACCGGGGCGAAGGCCAGGAAGGCGGAGATCACCGCCACCGACATCCACGGCTGCCACTCGCCCGACCCCAGCTTCAGCCGCCCGCCCCACGCCGCCACGAGGGGGGCGAAGGCGACGATCGGCACCGTCTGGGACATGACCACGAGCGGGAGCACGGCCCGCTCGGCCACCTTGAGCCGCTGCATCAGCGCCGCCAGCAGGGCCCCGAGCACGACGCCGCCCAGCAGCCCGGCCAGGGCGATCTGGAACGTGTACCAGGACCCGGCGGCCACGGCGGCGGCGATGCTGCGGTCGCTCCCCCGCCGCTCGGGGTCGGCCAGCCGCTCGACCATCGTCGTCACGTGGGGCATGCGCTGGTCGTCGGCCTTCAGCGGCAGCTCCCACCCGAAGAGCTGGCCGTCGATGGCCTTGTAGCCCTCCCAGAGGGCCACCACGAGCGCGAGGCCGAGCACGGCAAAGCCGAGGCGGCGCAGACGATCGAGCAAGCGTTCCCCCTAGGTGGTGGCGGCGACGGCCTCGGCCATCAGCGGGATGACCTTCTCGCCGTAGTGGCGGAGGGTCGCGTCCTTGTCGTCGTGCTGGAGGTAGACGGCGAACTGGTCGACGCCGAGCGCCTCCAGCTCGCGGAGCCGGCGGACCTGCTCGTCGACCGGACCGACCAGGCAGAAGCGGTCGACGATGTCGTCGGACACGAAGTCGACGTGGTCGTTGTGGGCCTGGCCGTGCGTGTTGTAGTCGTAGCCCGTGCGCCCGGCGATGTAGTCGGTGAGGGCCTTCGGCACCGGGGCGGCGTCGCCATACCGGGAGACGATGTCGGCCACGTGGTTGCCGACCATGCCGCCGAACCAGCGGACCTGGTCGCGCCCGTGGGCCAGCCCTTTCGGGGTGCCGTCGGTGACGTAGGCGGGGGCGGCCACGCAGATGGTGACGGAGGCCGGATCGCGCCCGGCGTCGGCGGCCGCCTTGCGCACGGCGCCGATGGTCCACTCGGCGATCGACGGGTCGGCCAGCTGGAGGATGAAGCCGTCGCCGACCTCGCCGGTGAGGGCCAGGGCCTTGGGGCCGTAGGCCGCCACCCAGACCTCGCACCGGCTCTTGCCGGCCCACGGCAGGCGCAGGCTCTGGTCCTTGTACTCGACCGCCTTGCCGTTGGTCAGCCCCTTGATCACCCCGATCGAGTCGCGCAGCGTGGCCAGCGTGGTGGGCTTGCCGTTGGTGACCCGCACGGCACTGTCGCCCCGGCCGATGCCGCACACGGTGCGGTTGCCGAACATCTCGTTCAAGGTGGCGAAGAGCGACGCCGTGACGGTCCAGTCGCGCGTGGCCGGGTTGGTGACCATGGGGCCCACGACGACGTTGCGGGTGCGGTCGAGGATCTGGCTGTAGAGCACGAACGGCTCCTGCCAGAGGATGTGGCTGTCGAAGGTCCACACGTGGGAGAAGCCGTAGGTCTCGGCCCGGACGGCCAGGTCGACGACGCGGGCCGAGGGCGGGGTGGTCTGGAGGACGACGCCGATGTCCACGGGGCTACCGGTTCTCCGGGAAGCCGAGGTCGACCGAGGACGTGGCCGGGTCGGGCCAACGGGAGGTGACGACCTTGGACCGGGTGTAGAAGCTGATGCCCTCGGGCCCGTAGATGTGGGTGTCGCCGAACAGCGACGCCTTCCAGCCGCCGAAGCTGTAGTAGCTGACCGGCACCGGGATCGGGACGTTGATGCCCACCATCCCCACCTCGACCTCGTACTGGAACCGCCGGGCGACGCCGCCGTCGCGGGTGAAGATGGCGGTGCCGTTGCCGTACGGGTTGCGGTTGATGAGGTCGAGGCCCTCGTCGTAGGTGGCCACCCGGGTGACGCCGAGGACGGGGCCGAAGATCTCGTCGTCGTAGGTCTTCATCCCCGGCTTCACGTCATCGAGGAGGCTGGGGTTGAGGAAGAAGCCGTCAGCCGGCGCGCCCACCGTGCCGTCGACGACGACGGTGGCGCCCTCGTCGGCCGCGCCGCTGACGTAGCCCGCCACCCGATCGCGGGCCTCGGCGCTGATCAGCGGGCCCATCTCGTTGTCGGGCTCGCTGCCGGGCCCGACCTTGATGGCCGGGATGCGCTCCTTGATCCGCTGGACCAGGGCGTCGGCGATGGAGTCGACGGCGAGCACGACCGAGATGGCCATGCAGCGCTCGCCGGCCGAGCCGTAGGCGGCGCTGACGGCGGCATCGGCGGCCATGTCGAGGTCGGCGTCGGGCAGGACCAGCATGTGGTTCTTGGCCCCGCCGAGGGCCTGGACCCGCTTCCCGTTGGCCGTGCCCGTCTCGTAGATGTACCGGGCGATCGGTGTCGAGCCCACGAACGACACTGCGGCCACGTCGGGGTGCTCGAGCAGGGCGTCGACCGCGACCTTGTCGCCGTTGACGACGTTGAAGCAACCGTCCGGCAGCCCCGCCTGGGCCAGCAGCTCGGCCACGAACATCGGGGCCGACGGGTCCTTCTCGCTGGGCTTGAGGACAAAGGTGTTCCCGCACGCCAGGGCGTTGGCGAACATCCACATGGGGACCATGCCCGGGAAGTTGAAGGGGGTGATCCCGGCCACCACGCCGAGGGGCTGGCGCAGCTGGTACACGTCGACGCCGGTGGCGGCCTGCTCGCTGTAGCCCCCCTTGAGCAGGGCGGGGATGCCACAGGCGAACTCGATGTTCTCCAGCCCGCGGGCGACCTCGCCCAGGGCGTCGCTGAGCACCTTGCCGTGCTCGGCCGAGATGCGGGAGGCGATCTCCTTGCGGTTGGCGTCGACGAGGTCGCGCAGGCGGAACATCACCTCGGACCGGCGGGACAGGCCCGTGTCGCGCCACGCCGGCTGGGCCGCCTTGGCCGCGGCCACCGCGGTGGCGACCTCGTCGACGGAGGCCAGGGCGACCTCGGCCACCTGCTCGCCGCGGGCGGGGTCGTAGACGGGCCCGGTGCGGCCCGACGTGCCGGGCACGGCCTGGTTGCCGATCCAGTGATCGATCTGCGTGAACGTCATGGCAGCCTCCTCAGACCAGGTACTGGGACAGGCCGCGCTTGACGAACTGTCCGTGGCCCTTGCGGCCGGTGAAGGTGTCGTCCTCGATCACGACCATCCCCCGCGACAGGACCGTGTCGACCTTGCCGTCGATGACGTAGCCCTCCCAGGACGAGTGGTCGATGTTCATGTGGTGCTTCTTGCCCTCGCCATAGCCGATCTCGGTCTTGGTGTTCGGGTCCCACACGACGATGTCGGCGTCGGCCCCGGGGGCGACGATGCCCTTCTTCGGGTACATGCCGAACATGCGGGCCGGCGTGGTGCAGCAGGTCTCGACCCACCGCTCGAGGGTGATCTCGCCGGTGGCCACGCCCTGGTAGAGCAGCTCCATGCGGTGCTCGACGCCGCCCATCCCGTTGGGGATCTTGGAGAAGTCGCCCCGCCCCAGCTCCTTCTGGTCCTTGAAGCAGAAGGGGCAGTGGTCGGTGCTGACGATGGCGAGGTCGTTGGTGCGCAGGCCCTTCCAGAGATCGGCGTGGTGCGGGTGGTCGTCGTGGGCGCTGCGGATGGGCGGCGAGCACACCCACTTGGCCCCCTCGAAGTCCGGCTTCGCCAACGTCTCCTCGACCGTCATGTAGAGGTACTGCGGGCAGGTCTCGGCGAAGACGTTGCGGCCGGCGTTGCGGGCCTCGGCCACGTGCTCGAGCGCCTGCGACGCCGACAGGTGGACGATGTAGAGCGGGACGTTGCCGGCCACCGCGCTCAAGACGATGGCGCGGTGGGTGGCCTCGCCCTCCAGGGCGGCGGGCCGGGTCCAGGCGTGGTTGACCGGGTCGGTCTCGCCCCGCGCCAACGCCTGCTGGACCAGCACGTCGATGGCGATGCCGTTCTCGGCGTGCATCATGATCGTGGCGCCGACGTCGCCGGCGGTCTGCATGGCCCGGAGGATCTGGCCGTCGTCGCTGTAGAAGACGCCGGGGTAGGCCATGAACAGCTTGAAGCTGGTGACGCCCTCGTTCTCGGTGAGGTAGCGCAGCGCCTTGAGCGACTCGTCGTCGATGCCGCCCAGGATCTGGTGGAAGCCGTAGTCGATGGCACAGTTGCCCTCGGCCTTGGCGTGCCACTCGGCCAGGCCCTCGATGACGTTGGCGCCGGTGGTCTGGACGGCGAAGTCGACGATGGTGGTGACGCCGCCCCACGCCGCCGCGATGGTGCCGGTCTCGAAGGTGTCGCTGGCGTTGGTGCCGCCGAAGGGCAGCTCCATGTGGGTGTGGACGTCGATGCCGCCCGGGATGACGTACTTGCCGGCGGCGTCGATGACCTTGTCGGCGGTGGCCTCGGCACTGGCGAAGAAGCCGGGGGCACCGACGGCGGCCACGGTCTCGCCGTCGACGAGGACGTCGCTGGCGACGCGGCCCGACGGAGAGACGACGGTGCCGTTCTTGATGAGGGTGATGGTCATGCGGCCTCCCTCAGCGCCGGACGATCTCGTCGTAGGCGTCGGGCCGGCGGTCCCGGTAGAACTGCCAGCCGTCGCGGACCTCGCGGATCACGGCCAGGTCGAGGTCGCGGACGATGAGCTCGGGCTTGTAGGGATCGCCCACCTCGCCGACCATCTGGCCGCGGGGGTCGACGAAGTAGCTCTGGCCGTAGAAGTCGTCGTCGCCCAGCGGCTCGATGCCGGTGCGGTTGATGGCGGCGACGTAGTACATGTTCGCCACCGCGGCGGCGGGCTGCTCGACCCGCCAGATGTACTCCGACAGGCCCCGGCTGGTGGCCGACGGGTTGAAGACGATCTCGGCCCCGTTGAGGCCCAGGCAGCGCCAGCCCTCGGGGAAGTGGCGGTCGTAGCAGATGTAGACGCCGACCTTGCCGACGGCGGTCTCGAAGACGGGATATCCGTCGGTCCCGGGGGTGAAGTAGAACTTCTCCCAGAAGCCCTTCACCTGCGGGATGTGCTGCTTGCGGTACTTGCCGAGGTAGGTGCCGTCGGCGTCGATCACGGCCGCGGTGTTGTAGTAGAGGCCGTCCTGGACGATCTCGTACATCGGGAGCACCAGCACCATGCCCAGCTCCTTGGCCAGGGCCTGGAACCGCTTGGTGGTGGGGCCGTCCGGGATGGGCTCGGTGTAGGAGAAGTACTCCGGCTCCTGCACCTGGCAGAAGTACGGGCCGTAGAACAGCTCCTGGAAGCACATCACCTCGGCGCCTTCGGCCTTGGCGTCGTGGACGGCCTGCTCGTGCTTGTCGAGCATCTCGTCCTTCGTCCC
>DATHEV010000601.1:0-4376 GCA_035318405.1 Iamia sp. | reverse complement strand
CCCTGGCCCCGGCCCAGCCGTCGCTGCTCGGCCACTTCCGCCAGACCGCCGACGGCCAGACGGCCAAGGCCCCGGCGCCGCTGGGCGTCAACGTCACCTTCCTCGAGCCCGACCCGGCCGTCCTCTTCGTCGAGGCCCTCTACCGGGCCGTGCTCGACCGCAGCCCGGGTGAGGGCGAGCTCGCCTACTGGGTCGACCGCCTCCACGGCGGCACCAGCCCGGTCGTCGTGGGCACCTCGGTCGCCACGTCGAGCGAGGCCCGGCGGCGCCTGGTCGTCCTCGACTACGCCGCCCTCGACCGCAGCCCCGGAGCGGGCGAGGTCACCTACTGGGCCGGCCGCCTGGCCGCCGGCCTCACCGCCGAGTCGCTGGTCGTCCAGCTGCTGGCCTCGCCCGAGGGCATCGACCTCTGGGAGAGCCCCGCGGGTCTGGCCGAGGCCGCCTATCAGGTGTACCTGCACCGGGCCGGTGACGCCGGCGGTCTCGCCTACTGGGCCGGTCGGCTGGAGTCGCAGGGCACCCCCGCCGGCGTCCGCTCGGTGCTGACCGCCTTCGGGCGCACCGCCGCCGCCACTCGAGCCGCCATCGTCGAGGCCTTCGGCACGGCGTGCAGCACCTTCCCCACGTCGGAGCCGAACGAGACGGCGGCGTTCGAGGCGGCCTGGGTCCAGAGCGGTCGCAACCCGCTGCGCCTGGCGGCGTTCGCCGTCGGAGCCGAGTGCCCCGAGGGCCCCGTCACCGACTGACCAATCATCGCTCCGGTGGTGACCGACGCCCGCCCGTGCCTCGCACGGGCGGGCGTCGGCGTTCGGGGCGTAGGGTGCCGGCAACAGCGGAGAGGTCGCCGGGCGGGAACCGGGTGACGACCACCCACGGGGGTACCCCATGCACACGTCCTGTGTCCGTCGCTCGCTCGTCGCCGGCCTGGTGCTCGCCATCGGCTTGACGCTCGTCGCACCGAGCCCGGCCTCGGCCGAGACCCCACCGTCACCCGACCAGGTCTTCGTCGAACGGCTCTACGCCAACGTGCTGGGCCGATCGGCGACGACGGCCGAGAAGGGCTACTGGCTCCAGCAGCTCGGGGCCGGCATGCCCCGCACGACGGTGGCCGTCCGGGTCGGCGGCTCCCCGGAGGGTCGGGGCGTCCTGGTCACCAAGGTCTACCGGATCGCCTTCGACTTCGAGCGGGTGCCCGGCGCGGCAGAGAAGGCCTACTGGGTGGGGCGGTTGGCGGCGGGGCGGAGCGTCGAGGCCATGGGGACGGACTTCACCGCCTCGCCCGAGATCCACCGGATCGGCGGCGGCAGCTACTTCCCCGACACCAAGTGGGGGCAGTCGGCCCACCTCTTCGCCTTCTACCTCTCGCGTCTGGTCCAGGTGGAGCCGGACCCACCCCGGCCGGACTGGGTGTACTGGGCCGACCGGATCGCCGCCGACCCGTCGTCGGCCGGCGTGCACCGGACGGCGCTGGCGTTCGGGCGGGTACCGGACGCCACCACCGTCGGGATCGGTCGCGGCCTGCAGCTCGGCTGCCCCGGTCCGTCGGTGGCGCTCACGCCGGCCCAACGGTCGACGCTCGGGGCCACGTGGACGGCGGCCCGCCAGGACATCGTGCGGCTGGCGGCCGTCGCCGTGGCCGTGGTCTGCCCGGCCCATCCCTGAGGACCGCCCGGGTCTGACGGCCCGGCCGGGTCGGACGGATCAGGCGGCTCAGACGGATCAGGCGGCTCAGACGGCTCAGACGGCGATGAGGCCGAGAGGGACGAGGAGGAGGGCGGCGGCGAAGGTGGCGAGCCGGCGGTTGCTGGCCAGGATGCGGCGGGCCAGGCCGAGGAGGATGCGGCGCAGCAGGGGGTAGGCGGTGACGAGGAGGAACAGGGTCCACACCGTGACCACGAGGGTGACGGCGACGACGACCCGCACCGCGTCCTGGTTGCCGAGGAGCACGGCGGCGGCGAGGGTGTCGATCAGCGTCGTGATGTTGGCTCCGGCGATGTACGGGAGCGTGTTGGCCCGGCGGACGTGGCCCTTGGCCACCAGCGGGACCAGCAGGGTCAGCGACACCGAGACCGACAGCGTCAGCACGGTCACGGCGCAGCCGGCCAGGAACATGGGCCACAGCCGGGAGGTCCAGCCCTCGTCGCCCTCGCCGCCGTCCTCGTCGCGGTGCTCCAGACGGTCGCTCCCGACGGCGGGCAGCACCCGGTCGAAGGCCTGGAAGCCGAGGAGCAGCAGGCCCAGGCCGACGGGGAACAGCGTCCAGCTCGGCGCCACGGAGACGATGGCGTCGACCAACCAGCCGAAGGCCGAGTCGGTGGCCGAGGTGAGCTCGGGTGAGGTCCCGATGTCGAGGCCGTCGAACACGCCCCGATCGAGCAGGAGCCAGCCGACGATGGCGCCGGGTACGTAGACGACGGCCGTCATCATCAGCGCCAGCACGCCGATCGACACCGGCGCCCGCCGGCTGCCCTGCCCCTTGGAGCGCAGCGAGTAGGCCACGCCGACGACCAGCACGACGAAGGCGGCGCCCAGCCGGGAGCCGGTGAGCATGGTGAAGGCCTCGGTCCGGTCGATCGCCCCGCCGCCCAGCAGGGTGAGAGCCGAGGCCGCGACCGGCGAGCCCGACAGGACCAGACAGGCGCCCAGCCACCCGAGGCCCAGGGTGCTGGTGGCGTTGTCGGTGAAGACCGACCCCTCGAGCGAGGGGATCAGGGCCTCGGCGCCGCGGCGCATCAGGCCGAGGGCGGCCACGAAGAGGGCCAGGCCGGCAACGAGGTACACGATCCGCTCGGGCCAGGACCGGACCCGGGCCGTCGGCCCCTCGGGGACGACGATGTCCTCGGGCGGGAGCTCGCGACCGGCGAGATGGGTGACGTGCGAGTCGTGACCCGGCTCGGTGTGGGCTCCGCCCCTCTCCGTCACCTCCCTTCTCTACCAGACCGGTCGGTCCTCCCGGGCACGGCGGGCTCATGGGGACGGCGGTTCTCGGCCGGGTGTGCGTGCGGGTCGGTGCCAATCCGGGCTTCCACGTGGCCGGGGTCACGTGTAGCCTTGTTGCAGTAGTCGTGCAACAGCCGTCCCGCCGTTCGGCGAGGGCGTGCGAGCGAAGGGGCACCCCAGATGACCAGTCCAACGTCGGACGACACCGCCGACCTCTCCCGCGGAGCATGGCTCGTCGCCGGCGCCAGCGCCGCGGCCGGGCTCATCCACTTCTCCGTGATCGCCGAGCACTCCGGTGGGCAGGTCGTCGTCCCCGTCGGCTTCGCCGTCACCGGCGTGGCCCAGGTCGGCGTGGCCGCCGCCCTCCTCGGCCGCAAGGTCACCCGGGGCACCCTCGGTCTGGCCATCGTCATCAACGCCCTCGCCACCGCGGCGTGGGTGTGGAGCCGCACCGCCGGCCTCCCCTTCGACCCCTACGGGGGCGTGGCCGAGGCCGCCGGCACCGTCGACGTCACCTGCGCCGCCCTCCAGGCCGTGGCCGTCACCTTGGCCCTCGGCCTCCTCGTCGCCCCCCGGGTGAAGGTCCCGGCCGCCCTCGCCGGCGCCGTCGCCCTGGGCGCCATCGCCCTCGCCGCCGTCGTGGTCGTCAGCCCCGAGACGCCGTCGACCTCCACCCAGACCATCGCCGCCGCCACCGGCGCCGCCGCCCCCGCCGCAGCCGGTGGGGACGGCCACGGCCACTCCCACGGCGGCGCCGCCGCCGCGGCCGTGCCCACGGCCGCCGGCGACCACTCCGCCGACATGCTGCGGATCGACCGGGCCCGCTGCGACCTCGGCTTCAACCCCCAGGCCTACTGGGACGAGGCCTACGCCATGAACATCGACACCTACGGCGGCGGCTCGATGACGATGGCCGCCCCGAGCACCATCGCCGACGTCACCCGGCCCCGCACCCTCGACGGCAAGGGCTCCGAGCACCTCGACGAGATGATCAGCCTCACCACCGTGTCGAGCGGCGAGGGCGCGGCCGCGGCCCTCATCCTCTCGCTGGCCGAGGCCACCGACGACGAGTACGACGCCTGGCGCCGCTGGGTCGCCGCCAACCCGGGCACGCACGCCACCCCGCCGGCCGACGGCTCGCCCGTGCCGCCGAGCATGGGCCACCCCGGCCCCACCCCGTGGACGGCGATGGTCGACCGCGCCCAGTGCGACCGGCTCACCGAGGAGATGGCCCAGGCCCGCGCCGTCACCGAGCGCTACCCGACCGTGGCCGACGCCGAGGAGGCCGGCTGGTTCCGGGTCACCGGCTACGTGCCCGGCATCGCCGCCCACTACATGAACTTCTCCCACGTCGACAACGTCTTCGAGATCGACAATCCCGAGATGCTGCTGTACGACGGCAACGATCCCGACTCCCGCATCGTCGGCCTCAGCTA
>DATHEV010000600.1:0-2280 GCA_035318405.1 Iamia sp. | reverse complement strand
CGCGTCGGTGCCACCGACCAGCGCGGCCACCTCGCGGTGACTGAGCCCGCCGAGGTGGTGGTAGGCCACGGCCAGGCGCTGTTTGTCGGGCAGCTGTCTCAGTGCCTCGTAGAGCTCGTCGTTCGCGTGCGGGTCACGCTGGGTCGCCTTCTCGGGCAGCTCGTCGGTCGGGATCGCACGCCGGGACGCTGCCCGTCCGACGTCGATCGCCTTGCGGTGCGCGATCGTGACCAGCCAGGCCTCGACGTTGGCGCCCTCCCCGAGGTCGGGGTAGGCGCGCATCGCGGCCAGGAAGGTCTCCGCCCACGCGTCCTCCGCGTCGTGCGGTCCGACCACCGCCCGGCAGACCCGGAGCACGGTCGGCCCGTGCTGGCTGACGATCTGTTCGAAGGGCAACACGATCTGTAGACGCTCCGGCCGGGTCGGAAGTGAGGTCAGGCCCTGATCTTCTCGAGTCGCGAGGCCAGCAGGTCGACCCGGTCGGCGTTGCCGGTCAGCCCGATGTACTTCTCGCCGAACAGGGCCAGCAGGTCGTCGTCGAGCCGGCGGAGCACCAGCTCGGCGTCGGCACTGGCGACCGCGCTCAGGCGGGCCGCCAGCGCCGCCGGCAGCGCGTCCTCGAACGAGGCGGCGTCGATCTCGGCGGCCGCCCCCGACGCCGTGTGGTGGCCGAGGAGGTCGATGGCGTCGCGCGCCAGGATCGCCCAGGCGTCCTGGACCTGGAGGTGGGTCTCGCGGGCGACGAGCACCTGGCGCCGGCGATCGACGACCTCGGTGGCGCCGGCGGCGATGTCGGTCGGCGGCGCTTCGGGGAGCGAGAGCAGCGTCCGGCGGTCGAGCTCGCTGGCCTCGCGGAAGGCACCGGCCCGCAGGGCGTGGATCCCGCTCTTGGTGCTGGAGACGGGCGGCGCCGACCCGGACTCCTCCAGCCAGCGGGCCCACTCGATGAGCCGGGAGGCGGTGCGGATGACCCCCGACCAGGGCCGCAGGGCGAGGCCGCCGGTGCGGATCAGGTCGGTCAGGGCCCGGACCCAGAGCTGCTGGCGCTCGCCCCCCACGTCGCTGAGCCAGCCGTCCTGGAGGCCGTCGGGGCCGAGGGCCTCGAGGTGGGGCGTGGGGTCCCACAGGAGGCTGGCCAGCCGCTCGGCGTCGTGGGCGGCCACCGTGGCCCGGATGGCGGCCTCGTCGCGGGCGTCGCCGGGTGGGGTGGCGAGGGCGGCGGCTCGGTCGCGCAGGTGCCAGCGCACCGTCCGGTAGTGCTCCTCCAGCCCTCGCAGGTCGTCGACCAGGCTCTTGCCCGTCAGCACGTTGACGGCCGACCGGGCGACATCGACGGGAGCCGGGCGCTGGTGGGGCTCGAGCTCGGCCAGGTCGGGGTCGGCGGCGCCGCGGTTGGCCCCGGGGCTCGGGTGCAGGTACACGAGCACCCGCTCGGTGGGCCCATTGGCGGGGGCCCGGCTGATCGCCGAGACCGCTCGTCCGACGGGCATGTTGTCGACCACCCCGCCGTCGTAGAGGAACAGCGGATCGGGCCGCCGCCCGTCGGGGAACCGGACCCGCTTCGGCAGCACGTCGGCGGCGATGCGGGTGGGGGCGAACGCCACCGGGAAGGCGGCGGTGGAGCAGATCGTCAGGGCCAGGGCGTCGACCTGGGCCCGGTGCTCCGGGGTGTCCACCGGCGCCAGGGTGAAGTCGCTGGTGGCGGTGTTGGGCAGGGGCGGCCCGAGGGCGTCCTCCGGCGGCGACGGGTGGTGCAGCCAGATCCAGCCGCCGACCCGCCGCTCGGAGACGGGGGCCAGGGGGTCGGCCCAGGCCGTCGTGGTGGCCGGCACCACCGAGGTCACCGGGAAGTACGCCTCGAGCCGGGGCAGCTCGGGGGCCGGCGGGCCGTCGGCGACGGCCCGCGGCTGGCCCATGACGCAGATGGCGGCGCAGGCCCGGCGGAGGAACTGCTCGCTGTCGAGGATCGAGGGGTGCCGCTTCCACCCGCCGGGGCGCATCAGGGCGGCCAGGTCGGCGGTGTGCAGCCAGACGTGACGGAGGCCCTCGACGCTGGTGCCGTTGGCCATGGCGGTGCCCAGCACCACGCCGTTCAGGCCGCCGGCGCTGGTGCCCGAGATGACGTCGATCTCGACGGCGGTCGTGCCGACGGCGCGCGCCACCTTGCCCATGGTCGTGTCGGGCTCGTGGCCCGGGGCCAGGTCCCAGCGCAGGGCGTCGATCTCGGCGACGGCACCGCCGATCCACACCGCCAGGCTGACGCCACCGCGCATCGAGAGC
>DATHEV010000599.1:0-3237 GCA_035318405.1 Iamia sp. | reverse complement strand
CACTCGCGCGCATGGCTGACGTATCGGCCGTCGTCGCACGCTACCTATCGTAAATACCGGGTCCTCAAGATGGGCACTTCACCTCTCGGGTGCTCCCGCTCGAAGCGTTGAGCGTTCTGCCGAATTGTGGCCCTGGCAGCGCCAAGGCGCGGGCTCGGAGTCGTGTGGCGGTTGGCGGCCGCGGCCTCTGCCCATCACCACTGACCAGATCCCTGCGCGCTACAGGCCCAGGCCATGTCGTCATCGAGGCTGCGGGCGGGCCGATGTCGGACGGTGTCGAGGCGTTCGCGGACCCGTTGTTGCCTTGCCCAGGCGTCATCGACCGCCGGTGGGTTCTCGATTGAGGGGACCGAGCGATCGGAATCGTCAGTGATCCACCGCTGCCCCTGGTAGGCATGCCAGTCGAGCGTGAGGTCGTGGCGGGCTTGGTCGAGGTCGTCGGAGACAGCGTGGAGGGTGGTGCCGTGGCGCGCTCGGCTGAGGGCGACGTAGGCGAGTTCTCGTCCGCCGCCGGCGGCGAGGACGTGGGCTCGGTCGTAGGTGGCCCCTTGGGCTCTGTGGACCGTGACTGCGTAGCCGTGGTCGAGGTGTTCGCCGTCGATGGCCTCTCCGGACAGGATCACAGGCCGGTCCTCGGAGGAAAGGGCTCGCAGCCGGGCGCCGGGGAGGTCGACATCGGTGACGGTGAGGCGCTCGCTGGTGACGAGGCCCTCGTCCGGGAGTGGGGCGAGGACGACGATCTGATCGCCTCTTGCGTAGCGGCGGCCACCCGGAGCGGACAGCTCAGGACCCGACACCCGGCTTTGGTCCCGATGAAGGTCCCGGGCGAGGCGATTGAGGTCCCGGACATCGTCCCGGCGCCAGGCCAGGAGGGCCGTGTCGTGCCCGGCGTCGACGTCGGCCGCCCAGGCGTCGACCATGCCGGCGAGGGCCTCGGTGCGGTTGGTCGAGAGGGCGGTGCGGCCGCGAGCGAGGTACCAGTCGACGGCGGCGTGAACGTCCCCATGGCGTAGCTCGGCCAGGGCGGCTCGTTCGGCGGGGTCCCGCTGGCGGACGTTGTGGTCGAGGACGGTCAGCAGCTCGGGGTGGCGATCGAGGAGAGATGCGACGGCCCCGCCGGGGCCGATGGCCGAGAGCTGGCGGGGATCGCCGACGAGGACGACCTTCGCCCGGGCCCGCTCGACGGACGAGACGAGGCGGAGCAGGTCGGCATCAGCGGTCATGGCCGCCTCGTCGATGACCACGACGGTCCGGTCGTCGAGGCCGATCTGGTCGTTGTCCAGGCGCCACAGCAGTGAAGCAATGGTGCGGCTCTCGATGTGCGCCTCGGTGCCGAGGGTGCGGGCGGCCTGGCCGCTGGTCGAAGTCCCGACCACCCGGTACCCCGCACCTTCGAGCGCGCCGGCGGCGGCGTCGAGAGCGGTGGTCTTCCCGGCGCCGGCTACCCCGACGACCACCTCCACGGACCGCCCCGAGGAGCACACAGCCTGGATGGCGTCGATCTGGCCGGGGGTGAGGAACCGGCCAACCTCGTGCTCCTTCGTCTCGATGGCGGATTCGACGTCCAGGTCCGGGACGGTCGGGCCCGGGGCGGCGGCGAGCCGCTCGATCGTCGCGGCGATGGCCTGCTCGGTGGCCAGCACCTCGACCGTGGCGTAGGCCTGCTCGTGCAGCGCGCCAACGCCCAGGAGCGGGACGACTAGCTGGCCGCCGAGGACGTGGTCGATTACCCGATCGAGCTCGCTCGGGTCCCGGCCGTAGAGCCTCGGGGCGAGGTCGGCGATGAGACGGGTGCGGGTGAAGATCTTGTGCCGAGCCATGAGGTCGCCGTCAATGTGGAGAACCTCTGCGGCGAGATCCTCGACCTCCTCCTGGGTCAGCGGGAATGGGAGCCCGCGGTCGGGTCGGCGTGCGGCCTCGAGCGTGGCGACGAGACGTTCGACGGACCAGCCGATCGAGTCCAGCTCGGCTCGCCACTGCGGCATCAGCTCGTCGACGCCGGTGTCGCGCTTCGCAGCACGGCTCTCCCGGGCAGCGACAGCGCGGGCCCGGTAGCTGTCGTGGCCGGTTTCGGCGAGGTAGGCGCTGATCTCGTCGGAGCGCTTGGAGAACAGATCGCACACCTCGTCCGGCACGCCCGCGATGCGCCAGTGCCGCAGGTTCCCCGACGGTCCGTTGTCCGGTTCGATGGTGAACCCCAACTCGACGGCCCGGGCCGCCGAGTGGAGCCGGCCGACCATCGTCGCCGCCTCGACCGTGTCTCGCAGCGCGGCGGAGTCGAGGCCCTTGTGCCCGCCCCGGTCGTCGAGCATCTCGACCACGTTGGCCACCAGCACGTGATCGTGCGGCGACGGATCACCGGCCCGGGAGGTGCCGTGCCGGGTGCGGGCGTAGACGAGCCCGCCGGTCTGCGTGCGGACCTGGGCCCGGCCCCGACGGCCGCCTCGATCCTGGAACCACCCGTCCAGCCAGTCCATGGACGCCTGCGTCTCGACGTCGAGGATCGAGTGCATCTCGTCCGCCCGGTCGACCACGCCGAGGACGGCGACGGACTTGTGGGCGCTCACCACCAGCTCGAAGCCGGGCCGCTTCGTCGCCGCCAACCGGTCCCCCGTTGTCGGTTCGATGAAGCCGCCGGGACCAAACGCCGCCTCGAACGCCTCCGGCGTCACCTCGCCGTGCAGGCCCAGGCGAGCGGCGCCGGCGCCGCCCCACCGAAGGGGCGTCTCGCCCCGAGAGCCGTAGTAGTCGAGGGCGGCGCCGGGGTGGTCGTCGGCTCGACCGACGACCGTCTTCTGGTGGTACGCCACCTCGTCCGCGCCCATCGGGCGAAACCACGCCATCAGCCTGTCGTGCCCGGGATCGTGCAGCCGGAGGTTGCAACCGTGTTGATCATCGGGGTCGTTGTGGACCGGGATGAGGGTCGTGGTCTAGGTGTTCGAGATGGATGGCTAGTGGTGGATCTTGGTGGTCAGATTGTGAGTGGTTGGCTGCCTTGGAGATGGTGGGGTTGGGGCTCTGAAGGGGCTGGGGTGGAGGTCCCGGGGACGTCTCTGCGGCGGCATCAGCGGTCGATCTCACGAACTTCTTGTCGCGGATCTGTAGCGCGACGGGCCTAGGGGGGTGGGTCAAGACGCAGAGGTGCTCAGCGGCACTTCCCGCCGCTCGACCCGGCGCAGCGAACCCGACCAGGAGGACGATCCCGATGGACGCAACGACCGACACCTCGACCGCCAC
>DATHEV010000598.1:0-5142 GCA_035318405.1 Iamia sp. | reverse complement strand
CGTGCTCTACGCCGAGCTGATGGAGGTGGTGCCGTCGGCCGCCGCCTACGCCGTCGACCAGCGGGCCGCGGGTCGCAGCGTCGTGCTCGACCACGCCGCCGTGCGCACCGTCGCCTGGCCGGCCGGCGCCCTCCCGCCCGGCATCGAGCAGGTGACCCGCATCCTCCGGCCCCTCGGCTACGAGCGCCACGCCACCTACCCGCTCACCCGGCTGCGGATGACGGGCCATGCCTACGCCCACGTCGACCGGCCCGAGGTCGTGCCGCAGTGGTTCGTGTCCGAGCTCCACCCCGACACCTTCTCGCCCCCGTTCCAGCAGGCCGTCACCCGGGTGCTCGAGGCCTCGACCGACCCGCTCGACGCCGCCACCCGCGACCGGCTCGCCCGGCTCGAGGCCGATCGGGCCCTGCCCCTCGGCGACGCGGTGGCCCTGGTCGACGCCCTGCGCCACGCCTTCGGCCGCCAGCACCCGCTGCCCACCGACCGGGACCACGACGTGCTGCGGGCCGAGTCGGCCGAGATGGCCTGGATCGCCACCGAGGGCACCACCTGCAACCACTGCACCGACCGGGTCGACGACGTGTTCGTGGTGGCCGAGTCCGAGCGCGAGCGGGGCCGGCCCATCAAGGACAGCGTCGAGGTGTCGACGTCGGGTCGGGTGCGCCAGACCGCCCACCGGGCCACCCCCGTCGTGCGGGGGCTGCGCACGCTCGAGGGCGACGTCGTCGAGCGCGAGGTGCCGGGCTCGTTCTTCGAGGTCATCTCCCGCGACCCGCTCCCCGAGGGCGGGCTCGACCTGGCCTTCGACGCCGCCAACGCCACCGGCATCTTCGCCATGACCCGCCCCGCCGGCGCCGACGAGCCCGGCGCCCCGTGAGCGACGGGAACGGCGGGAACGCCGGCAACGGCGGCGGTGGCGGGGGGCGGCCGGCACGGGACCCGCTGACCGTCGACCGGCTGCGGATGATCCGGGAGCTGGCCCGCCGCGGCACCATCGCGGCGACGGCTCGGGCCCTGGGCCTCACGCCGTCGGCCGTCTCCCAGCAGCTCTCGGCCCTCGAGCGGGAGGCGGGCCTGGCCCTGATCGACCGGGCGGACCGCCGGGCGACCCTCACCCCCGCCGGGCACGCCCTCGTGGAGCACGCCGACCGGGTGCTCGACGCCCTGGCGGCGGCCTCGGCCGAGCTCGACCGGGTGCGAGGCGCGGTCGGTGGCCCCTTCCGCATCGCCACCGTCCCCAGCGCCGCCCCGGCCCTGGTGTCGCCGGTGATCGCCCGGCTGCGGGTCGCCCACCCCGACCTCGACGTCACCGTCATCGACGAGGAGCCGCACCGCAGCCTCGACCACCTCGACCGGGGGACGATCGACCTCGCCGTCGTCGACCGCTACGCCGCCGCCCCCCTCCCGCTCGAGGCCGACCTCGACGCCCGGGCCCTCCTGGTCGAGCCCCTGCTGGCGGTGCTGCCCGTGGGCCACCCGGCCCTGGGCCGGCGGTCGGGCCCGGTGGCCCTGGCCGACCTGGCCGGCGACGACTGGATCGTCGCCCCCGACGAGGTCAGCTGTGGCGCCGCCGTCCGCAGCGCCTGCCGGGCCGCCGGGTTCGAGCCCCGGGTGCGCTGGCAGACCGACGACCTCATCCTCCACCTCGAGCACGTGGCCGCCGGTCACGGGGTGGCCCTCCTGCCCCGGCTCGGCGTCCGGGCCGGCGTCGCCGGCATCGAGGTCCGCCCCCTGGCCCCGCCGGCCGTGACCCGCGAGCTCCTGGCCGTCACCCGCTCGGCCGCCGTGGCCCGCCCCGCCGTCGCCGCCGTCCTCACCGCCCTGACCGACGCCGCCGAGGCCGCCCCCGCCGCCTGAACCCTCGAACCCAGCCGAACCTTGTGCGAGGTCGACCGTGCCACGGTGAACCTCGCA
The DNA here is from genome assembly GCA_035318405.1 of Iamia sp. Classification (GTDB taxonomy): domain Bacteria; phylum Actinomycetota; class Acidimicrobiia; order Acidimicrobiales; family Iamiaceae; genus Iamia. The sequence goes on along the minus strand of DATHEV010000598.1, from coordinate 3,228 downwards.
CAAGGTTCGACCTCCCGGGGGTCGGGTACGGGGCCCTGGTGGAGACGGTCGGCCCCTACCGCCTGGACGCCCTGGTGGGGCGGGGGACGACGGGGTCGGTGTGGCAGGCCACCCGGCTGGGGGCGCTGGCCCAGGTCGTGGCGGTCAAGCGGGCGCGGGCCGCCGTCGGGGCCGACGGGGCGGACCGGCTGCGGCGGGAGGCGGCGATCCTGGCCGAGCTCGACCACCCCCACATCGTCCGGGTGGTCGACGTGCTCGACGACGGCGACGGGGTCGCCATCGTCATGTCGCTGGCCCGGGGCGGCTCGCTCCACGACCTCCTCGTCGAGCGGGGCCGGCTGACCGCGGGCCAGACGGTGGCCGTGCTGTCCCGCATCGCCGACGCCCTGGGCTCGGCCCACCGGCGGGGTGTGCTCCACGGTGACGTGAAGCCGGCCAACATCCTCTTCACCTCCGACGGCGAGCCCCTGCTCGGCGACTTCGGCGTGGCCCAGCACCTCGTCGGCGGATTGCCCGGGCTGGCCGCCCTCGACGACGCCCCGTCGCGCAGGGCCATCGAGGGCACCACCGGCTACGTCGACCCCGAGCTGGTGGCCACCGGCGCCCCCGAGCCCCGCAACGACGTGTACGGCCTGGGCGTCGTCGCCTACCTCTGCCTCGCCGGCCGGCTGCCCCACGCCGGCTCCGACTCCCAGGCGATCCTGGCCTCCGCCGAGGCCGGCGACCACCTCCCGCTGGCCGACGTCCCGGACGTGCCGGCGCCGCTGGCCCGGGTGGTCGAGACGGCGCTGGCCCGCGACCCGGCCGACCGTCCCGCCACCGCCGAGGCGCTGGCCCGGGGCCTGCGGGCGGCGGTGGCGGCCGACGAGGTCGTGCTGCCCGGCACCCCGCAGCCCGCCCACGAGGGCGGGTCGTCGGACCCCGACGACGACCGGTTCGACGACGACGAGGACGGCGACGACGAGCGGCCGAGCCGGGGCACCCGGGCCTTCGGGCCCCGCCCCGACCGCCCGGCCGACGCCGCCGACCGCGGCCACCCGATCCTCACCCTCGCCGCGGTCGTGGCCCTCCTGGCCGGGGCGGTGGCCGGCGGTCTCTGGGTCCGCGACCGGCTCGACGAGGAGCAGGCGCCCGGTGCGGTCGAGGTCGCCGGGGGCGGGCCGCCCGCTGCCGTGGCCTGCCCCGACCTCGAGCCCATCGAGGTGCCGGCCGGCGCCGAGGAGATCCAGGGCGACCTCAACGGAGACGGCTGCCCGGTCCAGGTCGTCTGGAACGGCCAGGTCATGCGGTTCCGGCTGGAGGAGGGCGATGTCGAGCCCCGCAGCTACGACTTCCGCGTCGCCGGCGACCGCAGCCCCGGGCAGCTCCTGCTCGGCGACTGGGACTGCGACGGCCGCGACACCCCCGCCCTCTACCGGCCGTCCACCGGCGTGGTGGCCTACTTCTCGGCCGTGCCCGGCCAGGTCGGGGGCGAGGTGACGGCGGACCCGGACCCCACCGGCATCCTGGGCGGGCGGTCCCGGCTGGAGGCGGGCGACGGCGGCGAGTGCGACACGGTCGAGGTGACCGCCGAGGCCTGACCGGGCCGGCCTCAGACCTTGGTGGCCATGTGGTCCCGGGTGAAGCGGTTCGCGCCCCGGACGTTGAGGGCGATGGCCACCGCCCACACCCCGGCGCCGACGGCGAGGCTGGTGGCCACCGGGTAGAGGAGCAGGTAGCTGGCCTGGGCTACGGCCACCACCAGGATCGGGAGCACCACGGCCGAGCCCAGCTGCTGGGCCTCCTGGGCGGAGCGGGCGCGGATCGACAGCCGGACCATGAGCCCGAGGCCGAGGGCGGCCGACGCCGGGGCGACCCAGCCGACCAGCACCAGCCACCGGGCCGTCGGCAGGAAGACCCGGCCCATGATCCCCCACGACGCCACGTTGGCGACCACGGCGAACAGGGCGAAGCCCAACCAGGCCACGGCCAGCGCAGGGACGAAGGCGGCCAGCAGCTTGGCCAGGTAGAGCTCCCGGTCGCGGATCGGCGTGTGGAGCATCGTCTCGAGGGTCCCCCGGTCGCGCTCGCCGGCGAAGGAGTCGGCGGCCAGCACGGCGGACACCATCAGCGGGACGATCAGGAACAGTGGGGCCATGACGTAGCCCAGCACGAGGATGATCAGCCGCTCCTCCTCGGGGTAGCCGCGGACGGTCGCGGCGAGGCGCTCGGGCACCAGGTCGACGTAGGTGCCGACCTCGAGGGAGGGGTCGCGGGCGGCCACGGCGATGGCCAGCGGCATGATCACGAGGAGCACCACCGGGAGGGCGGCGATGGGGACGACCAGCCCCGGGGTGCGGCGCACGGCGGTGAGATCGTGGGCCACCAGGGCCCGCACCACCCGCCGGTCGACCGCCCTGGTGCGCGGGCTCACTCGGCGAGCCCGCCGGACCCGTTGCCGACCTCGGACCCGTTGCCGACCGAGGGGCCGTCGGCGCCCTCGACGGCGAAGTAGACGTCCGCCAACGACGGCTCGTGGGTGTCGACGCCGAACACCTCGGCGCCCACGCCCACCAGCGCGGCCACGGCGGCCGGCACCACGGTGCGGTCGGTGGCCTCGAACCGCAGCCCGCGGTCGACGTCCTCCACCGCCGAGGTCCCGGCCACGGCGGCCACGGCGACCACGTGCTGGGCGAGGGCCACCTGCCCGAGGTCGACGGTGGTGGTGCGGGTGCCCCACAGCTCGCCGGCGATGGCGGCCGGGCTGCCACTGGCCCGCATCCGGCCGTCGACGAGCACCGCCATCCGGTCGGCCAGCCGTCCGGCCTCGGCGAGGAGGTGGGTGCACAGCACCACGGTGCGCCCCTGGGTCGTGGCCAGCTCGGCGATCATCTCGGTGACGCTGCGGCCGGCCTTGGGGTCGAGCCCGGAGGTGGGCTCGTCGAGGAACAGCAGGTCCGGGTCGTGGAGGAGGGCCCGGGCCAGGGCGATCCGCTTGCGCTCGCCGGTCGAGAAGCCCCGCACCACCACGTCGGCCCGGTCGCCCATGCCGAGACGCTCGAGCAGCTCGGCGGCCCGCCGCTCGGTGGCGCGGGGGTCGAGCCCCCGGACCCGCCCGGCCAGCCGCAGGTTCTCGCGGGCGGTGAAGCGGTCGTCGAGCCCGGCGTGCTCGGTGAGCACCGCCGTGCGCCGTCGCAGGTCGTCGCCCTGGCGCCAGGGGTCGAGGCCGAGGACGGTGGCGGTGCCCTC
>DATHEV010000597.1:0-2233 GCA_035318405.1 Iamia sp. | reverse complement strand
ATCGCCGCCGTGGTCCTCGGCGGCACCCTGCTCCTCGGCGGGCGGGGCTCGGTGGCCGGCACGGTCGCCGGCGTCGGGATCCTGGCCGTGCTCGACACCGTGTTCGACGCCCTCGAGGTCGACCCGTTCTTCAAGGACGTCGTCCGGGGCGCGGTGATCGTGGTCGCCGTCGCCCTCTACGCCCGGCGCCAGATCGACCGCCGCTCGACCCGGCAGCGCTTCACCCGGGCGGGGGCGGAGCGATGACCGACACGCACATCTCGCTGGCCAAGGGCGCGGCCGCGGCGCCGGCCGACGACGCCGTCGTCCCCGGGCCCGACACGTCGCTGGCCACCGAGGCCCCGCCCGGCCGCGAGAAGCGCGCCGCCGGCACGTGGACCGTCTACATCCTGCTCGGGGTGATCCTGGGCTGGATCTGGTACCTCGACCACGACTTCGTCGAGGCCCCCACGCTGATGGCCTTCGTGAAGAAGGCGGCACCGCTGCTCGTCCTCGCCGCCGGCCAGTACCTGGTGATCGTGGCCGGTGAGTTCGACCTGTCCGTGGGCTCGCTCGTCGGCGCCCAGGTCGTCATCGCGGCCAAGCTGCTCGACGGCGAGGACGACCGCACCCTCGCCGTCCTCGCCGTGATGGTCGGCTTCGGCGTCCTCGTCGGCCTGGTCAACGGGCTGATCACGACGCTGCTCAAGGTCCCGTCGTTCATCGCCACCCTCGGGATGATGATGGTGCTGTTCGGCGCCGTGCGGCTGTGGACCGGCGGCGCGCCCACCGGTGCCCTGTCCGAGCGGTTCCGGACCATCGGCCGGGGCGGCATCGACACCGACCTCTGGGGGCTCCGGCAGGTGCCGTGGTCCGTGCTCATCGCCATCGCCGTGGGCGTCATCGCCGTGCTGATCATGCGGACCTCGTTCGGGCGCACGCTCGTGGCCCTGGGCGACAACCCCACCGCGGCCCGGTTCTCGGCCGTGAAGGTCGAGCGCACCCGGATCGCCGCCTTCGTGATGTCGAGCCTGGCGGCGACGCTCGCCGGCATCCTCATCGGCGGGTTCGGCGGCCTGACGTCCCGCGTCGGCGACGGCCTGGAGTTCACGGCCATCACCGCGGTCGTCCTCGGCGGGGTCGTCCTCGGCGGCGGCCGCGGGTCGGTGCTGGCCGCCATGGCCGGTGGCCTGACCCTCGAGGCGGTCTTCCGCCTGTTCCGACAGTTCGAGTGGGAGACCACCTGGCAGCCGACCGTGCAGGGCGTGATCATCGTCGCTGCCGTCGCCTACGCCAGCTGGCGCCCCTCGCTCCACGTGCCGACCTGGCCGTGGAGGCCCACCACCCCAGGGTCGTCAGACCCCTCAGGAGGAGAACCATGCGACGACGTACCACCCGCTCCCTAGCGGTCCTGGCGGTGCTGGGCCTGGCCCTGGCGAGCGCCTGCAGCTCGGACGACCCCGACGAGGCCACCGACTCCGGCGGTGACACCACCGAGGCCGCGGGCGACGACGGCGGTGACGGCGGCGGCGGCGACGGTGCCGCCGAGGGCGAGTTCTTCGTCCAGGCCGACTACGACAACCAGCTGGCCCAGCGCGACGTCGAGCCCGAGGGCGACGCCGAGACCCCCTGGCTCCAGGCCATCGAGCCCGAGGAGGCCGACACCGCCGAGTTCGCCCTCGACGGGGCCGGCACCCTCTGCTTCTCCAACGCCTCGATCTCCAACCCGTGGCGCCAGACGGGCTGGATCACCATGCAGCAGCAGGTCGAGGTGCTCACCGAGGAGGGCGTGATCGACGACTTCCAGGTCGCCGATGCCGCGGACGACGACAGCAAGCAGATCTCCGACATCGAGGCGTTCGTGGACTCGGGCGAGTGCGACGCCCTGATCATCTCGCCGTCGACCACCGCCACCCTGACCCCGGCGGTCGAGGCGGCGTGCGAGTCGGGCATCCCGGTCATCGTGTTCGACCGTGGCGTCAACACCGACTGCATGGTCACCTTCATCCACCCCATCGGTGGCTACGCCTACGGGGCCGACGGCGCCGAGTTCCTGGTCGAGAACCTCGAGCCCGGCTCCACCGTGCTGGCCCTCCGCATCCTCCCGGGTGTCGACGTGCTGGAGAACCGGTGGGCCGCGGCCCAGGAGATCTTCGCCGACAGCGAGCTGGAGATCCTGGGTGACGAGTTCACCGAGGGCGACGGCGCCAACATCAAGGACATCGTCACCCAGTACATCGAGCAGGGCGACGTC
>DATHEV010000596.1:0-4909 GCA_035318405.1 Iamia sp. | reverse complement strand
ACACGGAGCTCTCGGCCCCGATCGTGACCGAGCCGATGATGACGGCGTCGGGGTGGACGTAGGCCTCGGGATGGATCGAGGGCACCTGGTCACCGAGTGCGTAGATCGCCATGCCCGGACCATACCGAGGGCGCCGTACCCTCCCCGTGGTGACCGACCAGATCACCGATCCGACCGCCCCGCCCCGCTTCGCCGTGGCCGAGCCTCCCGTGGCCGAGCGGCGTGACGCCACCCGCACCCGCCACGGCGTCACCGACGCCGACGACCTGGCCTGGATGCGCGACCACGCCGATGCCGCCCTCCTCCCCCTGCTCGAGGCGGAGGACGCTCACGCCGACGCCGTCCTCGCCCCGCTCACCCCGCTGGTCGACGCCATCGAGTCCGAGATCCGGGAGCGGACCCAGGAGGACGACCTCTCGGTCCCGCACCGCAAGGGCGCCTGGTGGTACCAGGCCCGCACCGTCGAGGGGGCGTCCTACGCCATCCACCAGCGCCGGCCCGACGTGGGCGACGGCTCGGGCGCCGTCCCCGACGCCGACCCGATCGTGATCCTCGACGAGAACGCCCTGGCCGAGGGTCAGCCCTACCTGTCGCTGGGCGTGGCCGACATCAGCCCCGACGGCTGGCTGCTGGCCTACGCCGTCGACCACGACGGCTCCGAGGCCCACGAGCTGCGGATCCGCGACCTGCGCACCGGCGACGACCTCCCCGTCGCCATCCCCAACGTGTCCTACGGCTTCGCCTGGGCCGCCGACAGCTCCGGCTTCGTGTACACCACGCTCGACTCGGCCCAGCGGCCCTGGCAGGTCCACTCCCACTTCCTCGGGTCCGACCCCACCGGCACCGACGACGCCCTCCTGCTGGAGGAGCCCGACGACCGCTTCTGGGTCGGCGTCGGAGCGAGCCGCAGCGGCGACCTGATCGTGATCGACGTCGGCAGCGCCATCACCTCCGAGCTCCACCTGATCGATGCCCACGCCGTCGCCGACGGCGCCCAGATGGCGATCCCCCGCCGCCAGGGCGTCGAGGTCCAGGCCGCCCACCACGGCGACTGGCTCTACCTCGTCTCCAACGACGATGCCCTCGACTTCGCCCTCTGGCGGGCACCGCTCGCCGCCCCCGACCGACGCCGCTGGCAGCCCGTCATCGCCCACTCCCCCGGCACCCGGATCGTCGGCGTCGAGGCCTTCGCCTCGTACCTCGTCGTCCACCTGCGCACGGGCGGGAAGCCGGCCCTGCGGATCATCGACGTCGCCGCCCTCTCGGGGCCGGACGCCCCCTCCCCCGAGGCCGTGACCGCCGCCAGCCGCGACCTCACCTTCCCCGACGCCGGCTACTCGCTGGGCGGAGGGGCCAACGAGGAGTGGGACACGACCCGCTATCGCTTCTCGTACCAGTCGCTCACCACGCCCGGCACCCTGTTCGAGGAGGACCTGGCCACCGGCGAGCGGGTGCAGCTGAAGCAGACGCCGGTGCTCGGCGACTTCGACCCGGCCCGCTACCGCACCGAGCTGGTCTGGGCGCCGGCCGGCGACGGGACGCAGGTCCCGGTGTCGATCGCCTGCCGGGCCGACGTGGCCGCCGACGGCACCGCCCCCCTCGTCCTCTACGGCTACGGCGCCTACGAGATCAGCATGGACCCCTGGTTCTCGATCCCGCGGCTGTCGCTGCTCGACCGGGGCGTCGTGTTCGCCATCGCCCACGTGCGGGGCGGGGGCGAGATGGGCCGCTCCTGGTACGAGGACGGCAAGCTCTTGGCCAAGCCGCACTCGTTCTCCGACCTGGTGGCGGCGGCCGACCACCTTGCCGCCGCCGGGTGGGCGGCGCCCGACCGCATCGCCATCCGGGGCGGGTCGGCCGGCGGGCTCCTCGTCGGGGCAGCCACCAACCTGGCGCCGGCCCGGTTCCGCGCCGTCGTGGCCGAGGTCCCGTTCGTCGACGCCCTGGCCACGATCCTCGACCCCGACGCCCCGCTCACGGCCACCGAGTGGGAGGAGTGGGGCAATCCCATCACCGACCCCGACGTGTTCGCCACCATGCGCGGCTACAGCCCGACCGAGAACGTCGGCACCGGGCCGTACCCGATCGTGCTGGCCACCGGCGGCCTCAACGACCCCCGGGTCGGCGTGCACGAGCCCGCCATCTGGGTCCAGCGCCTGCGCCAGCTGACCGACGCCTCGTCCGACCGCCCCGTGATCTTCCGGGTCGAGCTGGGCGCCGGCCACGGCGGCCCGTCCGGCCGTTACGACGCCTGGCGCCGCGAGGCCGAGACCCTCGCCTTCCTCCTCACCGCCCTCGAGGCCTGACCGGTCTCTCGCAGCACCGATGAGCCCGCCGGTGCCGGTTCGTCTGCCCTGACGTGAAGACGCTGTTCCCCGGCCTGCGGGTCACCGACCTCGACACCTCTCTGGCCTTCTACCAGGCTGTGGGCTGGCGGGTGCTCGGCCTCCTCGACATCGGTGGCGGCGCCCGCCTGGCCGCCCTCGGCGACCCCGGCGGCCCCGAGGTGGTGCTGGAGCTGGTCCACCGGCCCGACGGTGGGCCGATCGATCCTGGCGGTCTCGACCACCTCGCCGTCCAGGTCGACGACCTGGAGGCGACGGTGGCCCGGCTGGCCGCCGCCGCGCTGGAGCCGGGAGCCATCGAGCAGCCGGGCGGCGCGGACGGGCCTCGCACCGCCTGGCTCACCGATCCCGACGGCTACCGCGTCGAGCTCGTGCAGTGGCCGGCCGGGCACAGCGTCGCCATGACCGAGACCGACTTCCCCCAGCCCACCCAGGAGACATGACGATGGCGACGATCCGGCTCTACATGGCGATGTCGCTCGACGGCTTCGTCTGCGGACCCGACGACCGGCCCGGGCAGGAGCTGGGGCAGGGCGGCGGACGCCTGTTCAACTGGCTCGACGAACGGGACGGCGAGGGCATCGACGGACAGGTCTACGGCGAGGCGATGGCCACCAGCGCCGTCATCGCCGGCCGGCGCACCTTCGAGCTCGCCGGCCGCTGGGGCGGCGACCACCACGACGGCGTCCCGATCCACATCCTCACCCACGACCCCGAGGACGACGCCGGCAACGTCCACTGGCACACGTCCCCTGCTGCCTGTGCGAGTGCCGCCCGGGCCGATGCCGGTGACGGGGCCGTGGTGATGGTCCACGGGGCCGCCGCCGCCCAGGCCCTTCTCCGCGCCGGCGAGGTGGACGAGATCGAGGTCCACCTGGTGCCCGTGCTGCTCACCGCCGGCCGGCGCCTGTTCGAGGGCATCGGCCCCGACCGCTTCGACCTCGAGCCGGTCCGCCGGCTCCAGGGTCACGACGCCCTCCATCTCCGCTACGCGGTCCGGGGCACGTCCCCGCTCGCCTGAGGCGACCGTCGCTCGACGTCAGCGCTCGAGGTCGGCGTAGCCGCCTCGGAAGAAGACGAGGGGGTGGTGGTGGTCCTCGCTGACGGCGAGGTCGTGGACACGGCCGATGACGACGTCGTGGTCGCCGGCACGGTGCACGGCATCGATCTCGCAGTCGATCCAGGCCAGGACGTCGTGGATGCGGGGGGCGCCGGAGAACGGGGCGGCGTCGTAGCCGAGGCCGGCGAACTTGTCCTCGCCCTTGCCGGCGAAGACCCGGCACACGTCCTCCTGCTCGGCGGCGAGGACGTTGACGCAGAACCGGCCCGCGTCGCGGATCCGCGGCCAGCTCGACGACTGGTCGCCGGCACAGAAGCCGACGAGGGGCGGGTCGAGCGAGGCCGAGAAGAACGAGCTCACGGCCAGGCCGATCCGGCCGGCGTCGTCCTCGGCCGTGATGACCGCCACGCCCGTCGGGAAGTGGCCCACGACGGTCCGGAACTTCGAGGGGTCGATGGCAGGTCCGTGGTCTGACACGTCGTCAGGTTAGGCAGCGCTCAGTACGACTTCGGCAACCCGAGCACGTTGGATGCCAGGTAGTTGAGGGTCATCTCCTGGCTCACCGGGGCGACCTTCATGATGCGGGCCTCGCGCCAGTAGCGACCGACGTGATACTCCTCGGCGAAGCCCAGCCCGCCGTGGACCTGGAGCACCCGGTCGCAGGCGTCGAAGCCGGCTTCGGCGGCGAGGTACTTGGCCGTGTTCGCCTCCTCGCCGCACGGCAGCCCCTGGTCGTAGCGCCAGGCGGCCAGCTGCACCATCAGCCACGCCGCCCGCAGCCGGGCGTGGGCGTCGGCCAGCGGGTGGCTGAGCGCCTGGTTGGCCCCGATGGGACGGCCGAACACCTGACGCTCCTTGGCGTAGGCGACGCCGCGGCGCAGGGCGGCCAGCCCGGTGCCGATGGCCTCGGCCGCGATCAGGATGCGCTCGGGGTTGAGCCCCGACAGCAGGTGGCGGAAGCCCTTGCCCTCCTCGCCCACCAGCCGCCAGCCCTCGACCGGGAGGTCGTCGTAGAACACCTCGCAGCTGCCGACGGCGTTGCGGGCCGTCTTGGGGATGGGCCGGATGGTGACGTGGGCGGGGTCGAGGTCGACGAGGAACAGGCTCAGCCCGTCGAGCCCCTCGGCCGCCTCGCCGGTCCGCGCCAGCAGGAGGCAGACCGACGACTCCTCGGCCTTCGACGTCCAGATCTTCTGGCCCGAGATGCGCCAGCCGTCGCCGTCACGGGTGGCCCGGGTGGCGATGCGCGACGTGTCGGTGCCGGCGGTCGGCTCGGTCACGCCGAAGGCGACGTGCAGGCTGCCGTCGACGACCCTCGGGAGGTATGCCGCGCGCATGGCGTCGGAGCCGTGCTTGACGACCGGGTTCATCCCGAAGATCGACAGGTGGATGGCCGAGCAGCCGTTCATGGCCGCGCCCGACGCGGCGATCTCCTCGAGCATGATCGACGCCTCGGTGATCCCGGCCCCGCCCCCCCCGTGCTCCTCGGGGATGGCGATGCCGA
>DATHEV010000595.1:0-3174 GCA_035318405.1 Iamia sp. | reverse complement strand
ACAGGCGCCGACGCCCTGACTCCTCGACCACCCGCTCGACATCCTCCAGATCGATCCAGCTCTCCGCCGGGGTCCAGATGTCACGACCCAAGGTGCGGGCCGTGATGACCAGGAACTTGCTCTCGGGGTCGAAGCGCAGCTGCGATCGGGGGTCGAGGTCGGCACGCACCTCCGCGAGGAGCTCGAGGGCGTCCTCGGGCGGGTTGACCGGAGGCCTCGTTGCATCGTGATCCGGCAGCCACATCCAACCCGGCGCATCGTGCGCCAGCCTCTCGTCTCGGTAGACGCCCATGGAGGTGTCGATCACGCCGAGCTCCACCGCCTTGCGCAACCGACTCGAGCCGTAGGACTCGGCCCACTCCGCCGCGGCCCTCCGCTCCGCCAGGACGATCCCTCGCGTGGCCACCTCGGAGAGGGCAAGGCTCACCGCCTGGACCAGCTCGGTCAGGACGCGACAGACCTCGTCGCTCGCGTCCACGAGATCGCGGTCCGTCGCGCACAGCAACGGCGGGACGGCCCATCCCGACGGAAGCGACGGTGCCTCGACGATCGCCCATCGACCGAGCGATACGAGCCGATCGGTCGCCATGACGAGCTCGTCCGCCAGGCGCGCCACGTCGCCGTCCGCTGGAGCTCGCCGCCTCCAGGCTTGCACCTTGGCGGTCCAGCCGGCCGCACGGGTCGGAAGTGATTCGAGCCAAGCCTGGGTCGACTCGACCAGCGCAGGCACGAGGACCGAGGCACGATCCATCACGCGCTCCTCGACTCTCTCCGCGACCGTGAGGACCTCGCCCACACCTGACGGCCACTCGTCGAGCGAACGGAGGTGTCCCCGGACCGTCACGATCCTGGGAGCCGGAAGGAGCTCGATGTCGACCCCGAGAACGTGGGACCCGACGGGCTTGATGGTCACGGCGTCCTGGGCGAGGGTCACCTCGAACTCGGGGTTGATGGGGAGGCGCAGCCGAGGGCCATCACCGACGTCCGGCAACAGCTGCACGGCGCGCTTCCACTCGCCATGAGAGGGACTGAGCCGCCACTCCGCCACCTCTCGCGTCTGCACGTTGTGCACCAGCGCAGCCCGCCTCGCCAACGGCGACAGGCGGGCATGGCAGACGATGGACGGGGGTTCCGTCATCAGATCTCCTCGTGATGTCGGCCCCGGCAACTAGCCAGGGCGCTGCCTGGGACGACGGACTCCGACGACCAGGCGATGGATGTCTGGTGAGCCCACCGGGCCCATCAGACACGACGACCATACCGTGCTGGTCGTCGGGAACGGGGCATGGTTCCCCGGGGCCACCCCCTCCCCTCCACGCCTACGCTGCGGTCGCTGGCCGGCGTACTCCAACGGCAGAGAGGCCGCGTTTAGGGCGCGGACAGTGTGGGTTCGAATCCCACCGCCGGCACGGGGCAACCTGCTGGGTCATGCCGGAGGGACACACGATCCACCGCCAGGCGCGGGAGCAGCGGGCGGACCTGGTCGGGCACGTCGTGCGGACCGACGCCGTCCAGGATCGCTTCGCCGGCGCCGCCGCTCGGCTCGACGGCCAGGTGCTCACCGACGTCGACGCCTACGGCAAGCACCTGTTCCAGACGTGGGAGGACGGGTCGGTCGTCCACGTCCACCTGGGCCTCTACGGGAAGTGGCGGCGCCAGCCGGTGCCGCCCCTGTGGATGGTGGGCGCCGTCCGCCTCCGCCTCGTCGGTCCGACCCACGCCTGGGACCTGGCCGGCGCCACCGTCTGCGCCCTGGTCACCCCGGAGGAGCAGGAGCGGGTCCTCGACCGGCTGGGCCCCGACCCGCTCCGCCCCGACGCCGACCCCGGCCCCTTCCTGGCGAAGGTGGCCCGCAGCGCCACGCCCATCGGGGCGCTGCTGCTCGATCAGGCCGCGGTGGCCGGGATCGGCAACGTCTACCGGGCCGAGCTCCTCTTCACGGGCGGGATCGATCCGCGCCGGCCGGCGAAGGAGCTGCGGCCCCACGAACGGGACCGCCTCTGGACCGAGATCGTCCACCAGCTCGGGCTCGGGCTGGACGTGGGCCACATCGTCACCCTGCGCGACGACGAGCTCGACCGGCCCCGGCCCGAGGTGCCCCGGGACGAGGGCCTGTACGTGTACCACCAGGAGGCGTGCCGGGTCTGCGGCTCGGCCATCCGGACCACGGCCCTGGCCGCCCGCCGGATCGACTGGTGCCCGCACTGCCAGCCCCGCCGCCCCCGCCGCACCCACGAGGCGCCCGTCGCCCCGCCGCCCGGCTAGTCCGCGTCGCTCCCGTCGCCGAAGTAGCCCTTCCGCGACAACACGACGGCCACGACGGCGGCAACGAGCAGGAACACCACGACGACGACCACGGCGACGAGCTCCCCGGCGTCATCGATCTTGCCCTCGGACTCGATCGTCGTCGTCGCCAGCACCAGCCCCATCACGCCCACGCCCCGAGGCTACGGCAGTCCGGGATCGCCCACCGGGGAAGCGCTAGACCGGGGGCCGTGCGGATCCACGACCTGCCCACCCCGTGTCTGGTGGTCGACGGCCCGGCGTTCGAGGCCAACGTGGCCACGATGGCCGCCCACCGCCCGGGCCGGGCCCTGCGGCCCCACGTGAAGGCGTTCAAGTCCACCGCCCTGGCCAAGCGGCTCGACGCCGCCGGTCACGACGCCTTCTGCTGCGCCACGCCGGGCGAGGTCGTGGGCCTGGCCGCCGTCGGCCTGGGCGCCGACATCCTCCTGGCCAACGAGGTGGTCGACGTCCGCCGGCTCCACTCGATGGTGGCCTCGACCCTCGGGTCGCGGATCACCGTCGCCGTCGACTCGGTCGAGACGATCGCGGCCGCCGCGGCGGCGGGGGTGCAGGAGGTGCTGATCGACGTCGAGGTCGGCCTCCCCCGCTGCGGCTGCGCGGTGGGCGACGCCGGCCGTCTGGCCGACGAGGCCCGCGCCGTCGGCCTCGAGGTCCGGGGGGTCATGGGCTACGAGGGCCACCTGATGATGGAGACCGACGACAAGGCGGCGAAGGTCGAGGCGGCCATGGCCGCTCTGCTGGCGGCGCACGAGGCCGTCGGCGGTGACGTGGTGTCGGGCGGCGGCACCGGGACGTGGGACACCAACACGTGGGTCACCGAGCTCCAGGCCGGCTCGTACACCCTGATGGACGGCGACTACGCCCGGC
>DATHEV010000594.1:0-7685 GCA_035318405.1 Iamia sp. | reverse complement strand
GTCGGCCGGCGAGCGCGACGCAGTTCGCGATCGTCTACCAGTACCGGCAGACGCCCGGAGGGGAGCCCCAGCACCTCGAGCGCCTCGCCCAGCCAGTGCTGCGGGCCCACCTGCGGGCACAAGACCTCGTCGCCGCTCGTCGGATCACCACGCCCCTGAGCCTGCCCAACGGCCAGCAACTCGCTCTCGAGGACTTCCCGCGTGAAGCGGTACGTGAGGCGCTCGCCAATGCGCTCATGCATCAGGACCTGTCGAGGGCGTCACCGGTCGACATCACCCACAGCCCCGAGCAGCTCGCGATCGCATCGCCGGGGCCGTTGGTCGATGGCGTCACACCGGAGAACATCCTGACCGTGCCCTCGCGGCCGCGGAATCGTTCGCTGGCCCAAGCGTTTCGCACCCTGGGGCTGGCGGAGGAGGCTGGTGTGGGCGTCGACAGGATGTACCGGGAGATGATCCGTGCCGGGCGCGACGTCCCGCGATGGGAGGCGTCGCCTGATCTCGTCCGAGTCGGTCTAGGAGGTGGTGCCCCCTTGACGCCTCTCGCGCGCTTCGTTGCGACCCTGGACTCGCGCGAGCGAGAGGACACGGACACGATGCTCGTGCTCCTCGCTTTGACCCGGACGCGGGTGGTGAACGGTCCGAGGTTGTCGGCTGTCCTCCAAAAGAGCTCCGACGAGGTCGCCAGCATCCTCGGGCGTCTGGCGCACGAGACCCGCCTGATCGAGGCCACACGGGAGACCGCTCGCTCCGCCACGCCCAACTATCGGCTGCGATCCGACGTCGTCACGGCGTTGGGGTCGGCTCTGAGCTACAGACGGCGGACCAAAGACGACATCGACCGTCGCATCATCGCTCACGTGCAGGAGTATCACCGCGTCACGAACAGCACGGTCCGGAACCTGCTGGAGATAAGCACGCCACGAGCCTCGGCCATCCTGAGAGACCTCTGCGACCGCGAGATCCTCGAGAAGACCTCCTCCGCCAGCCGGGGCCCCACTGTGGAATACGGCCCAGGTCCTGAGTTCGCCACCCATGCGGGACCCGAGCATCCGGACCAGTTCCGCCTGTTCGACCGCTGACCAGCGGATACCTCGATTCACAAGCGCACAAAGTTGGGTTCCTGCTAGGGTCACCCGGCTGTCCGACGACCAGGGAGCGAGCGTTGCCCGCCGAGACCCACAGCCAGCAGGCCCCGATGACGCGCCAAGAGGTGTTCGAGCTGATCCGCGACCGGTTGGTCGACATCCTCGAGATCGACGCCTCCGAGGTCCACGAGGGCGATTCCTTCGCCGACGACCTCGACGCTGACTCGCTGGCCCTCATCGAGCTGGTCGAGGCCCTCGAGGAGGAGATCGGCGAGCGCACCGTCGGCTTCCGCATCGAGGACGAGGACCTCGAGGATCTCAAGACCGTCCGGGATGCCGTCGACTACGTGTTCGCCCGGGTGGGCGGCGACGCCTCCTGAGCTCGAGCGACACGGTCCCCTCGGTCGCGTCCCTGGTCGACCGCATCGGGCACTCCTTCGCCGACCCCGAGCTGCTCGAGACGGCCATGCGCCACCGCTCCTGGTGCGCCGAGAACCCCGGTGGCCCGTCGAACGAGCGGCTCGAGTTCCTCGGTGACGCCGTGCTCGGCGCCGTCGTGGCCGAGGAGCTGTACCGGAGCTTCCCGACGGCGGACGAGGGCTGGCTCTCCCGGGCCCGGGCCACCATCGTGCGGGCCACCACCCTGGCCGAGACGGCCGAGGCCCTCGACCTCGGCGCCACCATCAGCCTGGGCAAGGGCGAGGAGGCCACCGGCGGGCGGGAGAAGCCGTCGATCCTGGCCGACGCCCTGGAGGCCGTCATCGGCGCCGTCCACCTCGATGGCGGCCGCGACGCCTCCCGAGCCGTGGTCATGCACCTCCTCGGCGACCGCATCCGCACCGCGTCGGGCGAGCCCGGCCACCTCGACGACAAGAGCAAGCTCCAGGAGCACGTCAGCCGGGTCCTGCGCGAGGTCGTCTCCTACCGGGTGACCGACACCGGCCCCGAGCACGACAAGACCTTCACCGCCACGGCCCGCATCAGCGGCACGCCGTGGGGCCAGGGCATGGGCCGGTCGAAGAAGCAGGCCGAGCAGCTCGCCGCTCGCGCCGCCTACGACGCCCTGCTGGCCGCCGCCCCGGCCGCCCCCGAGCTCGCCACCGGCGAGGCCGCCCCCACCGATCTACCTGACGCCCCTGCCCCCGGCGCCGAGACCACCACCCCGGCCGACGATCCGTCGGCCTCGACCGAGAAGACCTTCGATGCCTGAGCTGCCCGAGATGGAGACCCTGCGCCGCGACCTCGACCGGGAGGTCGGGGGGAAGCGGGTCAAGACCACGGAGGTGCCCGGCCGGACGGCGATGGGCAACAGCCCCAAGAAGTCGCTCATCGAGCGGCTCGACGGCGTCAAGATCAACGGCGCCGATCGTCGGGGCCTGCTCCTCACCCTCAAGCTGGACAGCGGCGAGCTCCTCGTCATCGACGTCCGCGAGACGGGCGTCCTCCGCAAGACCACCCCCAAGGAGGAGGTGGCCAAGGGCACGCAGGTCGTCATCTCCTTCACCCAGGGCGGCCAGCTCCGGCTGGTCGACCCCGCCGGCAACATGAAGGTCTGGGTGGCCACGCCCGACGAGCTGCTGGAGCAGGAGCCGATCCTGGCCCAGCTCGGCCTCGACCCCGTCGTCGAGCCCATCTCGTGGACCACCTTCGGCCACCTGCTGCTGAGCCGGGCCCAGCCCATCAAGAACTTCCTCACCGACCCCACCGCGGTCGTCGGCATCGGTGCCGTCTACTCCGACGAGATCATCTGGCAGGCCGGGCTCCGCCACGACCGCGAGTCGAACCTCCTCACCTCGCAGGAGATGCGCCGGCTCTACCGGGCGCTCGTCGAGACCCTCCACGACGGGGCCAAGCACCGCGGCACCACCCTCAGCCCCGAGGGCTACCACGACCTGGCCGGCAAGCCGGGCGGGTTCCAGGAGTACCTCGAGGTCTACGGGCGGGCCGGCAAGGCGTGCAGCCGCTGCCGGGGCACGATCACCAAGGTGAAGTTCAACAAGGCCTTCTTGTTCATGTGCCCGGACTGCCAGGTCTGACCGCCCTCCGGGACTGATCGTGTTCCTGAAGACGCTCACCCTCAAGGGCTTCAAGTCCTTCGCCGACTCCACCACGATGGGGATGGAGCCGGGCGTCACCGTCGTCGTCGGCCCCAACGGCAGCGGCAAGTCCAACGTCGTCGACGCCATCGCCTGGGTGCTCGGCGCCCAGGCGCCCAGCGCGGTCCGCAGCCAGAAGATGGACGACGTCATCTTCGCCGGGACGGCCAAGCGGCCGGCCCTGGGTCGGGCCGAGGTCAGCCTCACCATCGACAACCAGGCCGGCCTGCTGCCCATCGACTTCGGCGAGGTCACGATCACCCGGACGCTGTGGCGGTCGGGTGACAGCGAGTACGCCATCAACGGCGCGCCGTGCCGGATGCTCGACATCCAGGAGCTGCTGTCGGACTCGGGCGTGGGCCGCCAGCAGCACGTCATCATCTCGCAGGGCCAGATCGACGCCGTGCTCAACGCCCGGCCCGAGGAGCGCCGCCTCATCATCGAGGAGGCCGCCGGCGTGCTGAAGTTCCGGCGCCGCAAGGAGAAGGCCGAGCGGCGCCTGGCCGGCACCGAGGCCAACCTCCTCCGTCTCCAGGACCTGCTGCGCGAGGTCCGCCGCCAGCTGCGACCGCTCGAGCGTCAGGCCGATGCCGCCCGCCGCCACGGTTCGCTGGTCGAGGAGCTGGGCGCCCTGCGTCTGTTCATGGCCGGCCACGAGCTGCGCCGGCTGCGCACCCGACTCTCGGCGGCCGAGGTGACGCGCCGTGACCTGCGGGCGGCCGAGTCCGACGCCAAGGCCCGGCTGGGCCAGCTCGACACGCTGGTGGTGGCCACCGAGGCCCGCCTCACCGCCCTCGGCGGCGACGACCTGGGCGACGATCTGGCCCGCTGCGAGGCCCTGCGCGAGCGCGCCCGCGGCCTCTCGGCCCTCCTCGCCGAGCGGCGCCGCGGCCTCGAGCGCCAGCGGGGCGCATCGGTCGACCAGGCCGTCATCGCCTCGCTCGAGGCCGACGCCGCCCGGCTCGACTCCGAGCTGGAGGCCGTCGAGGGCGAGCGCGCCCAGCTGGCCCCGGACGCCGAGGCGCTGGCCGAGGCCGAGGGCGTCCTGGCGTCGGAGCGGGCGAGCTTCGCCGAGGACTGGGGCGACGACGCCGGGTCCGCCGAGCAGGCGTGGGCCGAGGCCGGGACGGTGGGCATCAGCCGGGCCGCCGAGGTGCGGGGCGAGCTCACCGCCGTGCGGTCGTCGGTCGAGCGCTGGGAGCAGGAGCGCCAGCGGGTCGCCGAGCGGATCGACGCCGTGGCGGCCAAGGCCGCCCGGCTCGACCAGGAGGCCGAGCGGCTGCGGGGCGAGATGGCCGAGGCCGAGGCGGCCGAGGAGACCCTCGATGCCGCCGTCTCCGCCGCCGCCACCCGCCGGGGCGAGGCCGAGGCCGCCGCCGAGGCCGCCGAGGAGGTCCGCCGCGCGGCCGACGCCGAGCGCCACCGCTGGAGCGCCCGGGCCGACGCCCTGGGCCTGGCCCTCGACGAGGCCCGCTCGGCGGCGGGGGCGGAGCGCCTCGCCGGCGTCGACGGGGTGCTGGGCACGCTGCTCGACCTGGTCGCCGTGGACGAGGGCTGGGAGGCCGCCTTCGAGGCCGCCGCCGGTGCCGCCCTCGGGGCCGTGGTGGTCGACGGGGTCGAGGGTGCCCGCCGGGCCCTCGGCACGCTGGCCGACGGCTCCCTGGCCGGGGCCGTGGTGCCGCTCGGTGCCGCCGGCTCTCCCGTCCCTCTGGCCACCGGGGGGTTCGGCGAGGCGCTGCGGCCCCACGTCCGGGCCGTCGCCCCCGGCGTCGACCAGCTGCTCGACACGCTCACCGGGCACGTCCTCGTCGTCGACACCTGGCCCGATGCGGTCGATGCCGTCCTGGCCGCGCCCGGCACCGTCGTCGTCACCCGGGCCGGCGACCGCTTCGCCCCGGACGGCTGGCGGGTCGGCGCCGCCGGCTCGGGCGCCACCGGTGCGGCCCTGGCCGAGGCGCAGGAGAAGGCGGCGGCCGCCGCGTCCGAGGCCGATGCCGCCGGCACCGAGGTCACCGCCTTGCGGGCTGCCGTCAAGGAGGCCCGCACCGCCGAGGCCGAGGCCGGTCGGGCCCTCGACCGCAACGACAGCCGTCTGGTCGCCGCCGGCGATGCCCTCCAGCGCACCGACGCCGACCGCCGCGACCTGGCCACCGAGGCCACCTCGCTCGAGACCCACGCCGCCGAGCTCGACGAGCGGGTCGCCCGCGACGGCGAGCGCCGGACGTCCCTCGAGTCCGAGCTGCCCGAGCTGGAGGCCGACGAGGCCCGCCGGGCCGACCGGGCCCGCGCCGTGGCCGACGCCCGCTCGTCCATCGACGATCGCGCCGGCGCCGTCACCGCCCTGCGCCGCGACCTCGAGGCCCGGGCCAAGAGCATCGAGGAGCGCAGCCAGTTCCTCGCCGGGCGCCGGGCCGACATCGAGGAGCGCCTGTCGCGCCACAGCGCCGAGCGCACCGAGGCCGAGGGCCGCCGGGTCGGGCTCGAGCGCCAGGAGCAGGCCGTCGGGCGCCTGGCCGCCGTCGTCGCCGCTCGCTCCGAGCAGGTCGAGGTCACCCTCGCCTCGTTGCGCGAGCGCCGGCGCCAGCAGTCCGATGCCGCCCGCGCCGTCGCCGCCGAGCTCGAGGGCACCCGGGCCCAGCGGGTCGAGGCTGAGAAGGGCCTGGGCGAGACCCGCGAGCGGCTCCAGCGGGCCGAGCTCGACATCTCCGAGCTGACCGTCCGCATCGAGTCCGCCGTCGAGGCCATGCGCCGCGACCTCGACGCCGACCCCGATACCGCCCTCGCCGCCCCCGAGCCCCCGGTCGCGGAGGGCGCCACCGTCCCCGGCCGGGTGCGCGAGCTCGAGCGCGAGCTGCGGCTCCTCGGGCCCATCAACCCTCTGGCGCTGGAGGAGTTCACCGCCCTCCAGGAGCGCCACGAGCACGTCGAGGCCCAGCTCGACGATGTGAAGTCCGCCCGCCGCGACCTCACCAAGGTCATCCGGGCCGTCGACGCCGAGATCGTGAACGTCTTCGCCGCCGCCTACGCCGACGTCGAGGGCAACTTCCGCCACCTCTTCGAGACGCTGTTCCCCGGCGGCCAGGGCAAGCTCGCCCTGACCTCCCCCGAGGACCTCCTCGGCACCGGCGTCGAGATCGAGGCCAAGCCGTCGGGCAAGAACGTCAAGAAGCTGTCGCTGCTGTCGGGTGGCGAGCGCTCGCTGGTGGCCCTGGCCTACCTCTTCGCCGTCTTCCGGGCCCGCCCCTCGCCCTTCTACGTCATGGACGAGGTCGAGGCCGCCCTCGACGACGTCAACCTCCACCGCTTCCTCGGCCTGGTCGCCGAGTTCCGCGAGGACGCCCAGCTGATCATCGTCAGCCACCAGAAGCGCACCATGGAGGCCGCCGACCTCCTCTACGGCGTCACCATGCAGCCCGGAGGCAGCAGCAAGGTCGTCAGCGAAAAGGTCACCGCCGACACCTGACCCGTCGCGGTCCCGAGTGCGCTGTGCGTGTGGCTCACGCGCGGCCTCGTTGGTGTCGACGTGGATCTGTCTTGGGTCCCCGCCCACGGACGAGCGGGGCGCGTCGGGGGGCCGTGGCGGTGCTCACCGGCTCGGATCTCGGTCATGGTGTCGGCACCCACCTCGTCCGGGTGTCAGAGGCGGGTTGCCGGGGCGCTCCCCGAGCTGGTCACCGAACGGCCCCTGGCGGGCCGTTCGATCACCACTTCGGTCTGACGGGGTGAGGCCGGACGTTGGAGCGCGTCAGGTGGGAGGGCGGTGCCGCGCTGTCCAGCCATGTCTGCCACGCGAACGAGCGTCCCGGGCGAGGGCCGGGCACGCAGCGTGGGCCGGGCTCGATCGTCACGGTGAAGCCCGGCAGGGCGGACATCTCGTCGACGGTGCGCCGCCACTCGGGAGGTCTTCGGCCTGAGGGCCGTGCCCTCCTCAGTCGGCTGGGTCGACCTCGATCGGGGCGCCTCCGGGTCCGACCCGTGCGTCGACGTCGCCGACGGGTTGATCAACACTGGGGCGCGCCGGTGCGGCCCGCGGTTGCGGGCCGGCACCGGCGTTCGGGGGTCAGGCGGCGAGGATCTGGGGGTTGGGTGGGTGGCTGGTTCGTCGTCGTCCGTCGGGGCCGACCACCACGACGGTGGCGTCGGGTCTCAGTTCGATGGTCCAGCCGGGGCGGTGGATGACCTGGTGGTGGCGTCGACAGAGCAGGACGAGGTTGTCGGGGGCGGTTTGGCCGTGGTCGATCCAGTGCTGGATGTGGTGGCCGTCGGTGGTGTGGGCGGGTCGGTCGCAGCCGGGGTAGCGGCAGCCGCGGTCGCGGAGGCACAGGACGGAGAAGAGGGCGGCGGAGATGGTGCGGGTGGCGCGTCCGTAGTCGAGGACCGATCCGTCGCTGCGGGTGATGACCCGGTGGATGTTGGCGTCACAGGCGAGCCGGCGGGCCTCCGCCGCGGTGATCGGGGTGGCGTCGTCGAAAGAACCTTGCCCGCGGCCTTCGGTGAGGGT
>DATHEV010000593.1:0-4326 GCA_035318405.1 Iamia sp. | reverse complement strand
TCATCGACAGCCCCATCTGGGCGATCTGCTCGGTGGGCAGGCCGGTGATGTCGCGCCCGGCGAAGGTGACCGTGCCCCCGGTGGCCGGGAGCAGCCCCATCACCGCCTTGAAGAAGGTGGACTTGCCGGCACCGTTGGTGCCGAGGAGCGCCAGCACGCCGCCCTCCTCGACGGCCGTGTCGACCCCGAAGAGGACCTGGAGGGAGCCGTAGCCCGACTCCAGCCCGGTGGTGGCGAGCAGGGCGCCGTCGGCGTCGGGACCGGCGTCGGCGTCCAGCCCGGCGGCGCGCGCGACGGCGTCGGTCCCGCCGGCCCGGGCCAGCCGACGCTCCTCCTTCTCGACCGCCAGGGCGGCGACCGCCGCCTCCTGCTCGGGGGTCTCGGCCCGCAGGTCGACCAGCTCGAGCTCGTCGACGACCGGGATGCCCCGGCGCCGGGCGACAGCCAGGGCGAAGCGGTCGCGCACCTTCTCCAGCGCCTGACCCAGGCCGCCGGGGATGACCATGAGGATCAGGAGCAGCACGACGCCGGTCAGCAGGAGCTGGAGCTTGGGGAAGGCGTAGCCCATCCACTGGATGAGGGCGACGCCGGCGAGCGTGCCGCCCAGCGAGGCGACCCCGCCGATGACGGCCATGGAGAAGACGAGGAGGCTGCCCGAGGCCGGGTAGCTGTTGTCGCCCATGCTGGCCAGGGTCACGGCGTGGATGCCGCCGGCCAGCCCGGCGAACATGCCCGAGAAGACGAAGGCGGCGATGGTGGTCCGCGCCCGGCTCACGCCCACCGCGGCGCTGGCCCTCGAGTTGTCGCGAATGGCGGAGATGACCCGGCCGGTGCGGGTGCGGCGCAGGTTGGTGATCACCAGCGCCCCGGCGACGACGACGACGAGCGCCAGGATGTAGAGCGTCGTCTCCGACGTCAGGGCCCAGCGGCCGAACAGCTCGGGCCGCTCGATGCTGGTCGGGACGATGTCGTCGTAGTTGGCCGGCTGGACCACGTGCTGCTGGAGGGCGACGGCGAAGGCCATGGTCGACACCGCCAGCAGCTGGCCCGACACCCGCAGGGCGGGGATGCCGATGATGGCGGCGACGAAGCCGCCCGCCACCGCGCACAGGGCCAAGGTGACGATGAGGTCGAGGTTGAAGTCGTCGATCAGGTTGGCCGCCACCAGCCCGCCCACGCCGACGAGGGCGATCTGGCCCAGGCTCACCGAGCCACCCCAGCCGGTGAGCACCACCAGCGACATGGCGACCATGGCGTAGACGAGGGCGATCGTGCCCGTCTGGACCTGCGACGGGGTGCCGGCGACCGGGATGAGGACGAGCGCGCCGGCGATCAGGAGGGCGAGCACGACGCGCGCGGCCCGGACCTCGGGCAGCCGGGCCAGGCGGTCGGGGAGGCGGTGCGCCAGCCCGACGGTGGACCACGACCCCTCGCTGGCGTCGTCGCGGCCGGGCGCACCCTGCTGGAGCAGCAGGGCGACCACGATGATGGCGAGCATCACCACATAGGTCCACGAGCGAGGGTGGAGGTTGATCTGGACCAGCTGATCGATGATCTCGACGGCGATGCCGGCCAGGAAGGCGCCCCAGAGCGAGCGCATCCCGGCCACGACGGCGGCGGCCAGCGGCGCCAGCAGCACCGTCGGGCCCGAGGCGGCGTCGATGGGCAGGCCCTGGACAGGAGCCTTGAGGATGATGGTGAGCGCCGCCAGCCCGCCGATGATCGCCCACAGCTGGAGGTTCAGCCGGTTCACGGGGATGCCCAGCAGGCGGGCCCGGTCGACGTTCTCGGCCAGGCCCCGGACGGCCGTGCCCGACTCCGTGCGGTAGAGGTAGAAGAGCAGGCCCACGAGTGCGACGGGGGCCAGGCCGGCGAGGGCGAAGTGGTTGCCGCTGAGGCTGGTGCTGCCCACCTTCCAGGTGACCTCGGACAGCGGCGTCGTGAAGCCGGGGATGGCCGAGGGGATGTCGAACCAGTCGGGGACGAAGAGGGCCAGCCCGCCGAGGGCCTGGGCCAGGCCGATGGTGGCCACGGTGAGGACGAGGCGGGGCGCGTTCCGGAACCGGCGGATCACGGCCAGCTCGACCACCACGCCAAGCGCCACGCCGAGGGCGATGCACAGCGGGGCACTGATCCACCAGCTCCACTTCCAGCCCAGCGTGAGACCGGCGGCCAGGGCGCCGCAGGCCGTGCCCATGGCCCCGTAGGCGAAGTTGATGACGTGCGTGGTGCGGTAGACGAGGACCAGCCCGACGGCCATGAGCCCGGTGCCGACGCCGAGGGCGGCGCCCTGGAGGACCACCCCGATCTCGATGTCGTAGAGGCCGGCGAAGCCCAGGGCCAGGGCGGCCAGGAACACCAGCCCCGCGATCCGCAGGTTTCTGTCACTCACCTTCGTCGTCCTCGCTGTCGTCCTCGGGGAACGGGGAGTCCTCGCCGAGGATCTCCGCGACGTCCTCCCGCCGGAACCGGGGGCCGTCGCCCACGTAGCTGCCCATCTGGCCGTTGAAGGGCGATCGGACGTCGGGGTCCCACACGACCTCGCGCAGGTCGATGATCGGCGTGTACGAGTCCTCGAAGTAGTCCCAGGTCCCCGCCGGGCCGGTGTGCTCGGGGTAGCTGAGGAGGCCGGTCTCGAGGGTCAGCGGCGTGAGCTCGGGCCCGGCCATCTGGATGCCCAGGGCCAGCTGGTACAGCTGGTAGTAGAAGACGTCGACGGCCACCGAGGGCTCCTCGTCGGGGCGCACCGACTTGAAGGCCTTGTAGCCCGGGCTGTCCTTCAGCTCGGGCTGGACGCCGAGTGGGCTGGCGCCGAAGGCCCCGTCCCACTGGTCGTTCTGCTTGGACAGGCCCTGGCCGATCAGGTCGAGGTCGATGAAGCCGACGCCGGTGACGATCCACTCCGGGTCGATGCCGGCGGCGTCGACCTGCTGGATGAGGTTCAGCAGCATGAACGGGTCGCAGAAGCACGAGATGGTGGTGATGCCCTGCCGCACCAGCTCGGTGGCGATCGAGGTCGCCTGGTTCGGGATGCGGCCGAGGTCGAGGGCGTAGTCGGTGACGAAGTCGATCTCCTCCCCGGCGTCCTCCACGACCTTCAACCCGGCGTCGGCGCAACGCTGGTACTCGGCGTTGTTGGGCGAGATCACGGCCATCTTCCGGGTCTGGTCCCGCAGGTCGCCCTCGGCGCGGTCGGCCGGCTGGCCGATCAGGCGAGCCAGGCCGTAGGCGCTCGCCGCCTCGCCCACGACCGAGCAGTCGCTGGCCAGGCTCCAGGCGTAGGGCCGGTGCTCGCCGAACCACTCGCGGGACAGGTAGGGCGCACCGAAGCCGATGGTCTCGTTGGTCGCCAGGGCCTCGGCATAGGGCTGGGTCGTGGCGGTGACGTCGGCGAAGGCGCCGATCTCGGTGGCCGCCTTGAGCCCGTCGATGCTGGCCGCCTCGCGTCCGCCGCCGACCAGCTCAGTGGTGATGGCGCCCTGGCCGTCGTAGATCTCCAGCTCCATCTGGCGGCCGTACAGCTGGAAGGTGGCGTTGAAGTAGTCGATCAGCCCGGACACGGTCCGCTGGAAGTCCTCGGCCGTCTCGTCGAACTCGATGCCCATCAGCTGGGCCAGCAGGGCCAGCACGTTGGGCTCGGGGGTCTGGCGGTAGGTCACGGTGATGGTGTCGCCGGTGACGCCCTTGCTGGTCTCGCCCCCGTTGTCGCCCGCGAAGGCGAAGCACGGCGGCGAGTAGGGGTCGTCGGGCACCTGGAGGCCGCCGCCCTCGCAGGCGGTGACGGTGGCCCCGGCCCCCTTCCACCCCGTCGCCGGCTCGCCCTCGATGCCGACCTCCCGCTCCTCGGCCTCGACCTTCTCCTCCCCGGTGCTCGGCGCCACCACGACGACCGCGGCGGCGAGGGCCACGCCCACCACCAGCGGGGCGTAGCCGCCCAACGCCCATCGCCACCAGCGCCGGCGCGACGCGAGGTCTCTCCTAGTCACATCAGCCATAGGTGGCCCCCGTCTCCGATGAGCTCGCCCTCGCTGGCGAGGGGCCACCGATGGCCGGCGGTGGCAGTGCTCGCTGCGCTCGCCCTGCCCCCGGGCAACGCGCCGTGCCCTTCTGGTCGCTCGCTGCGCTCGCTCGGCCCGTACTCCCGGTAACGCTGCATGCCCCCACCCTGGCACGCCGTGCCCACCCGGTGCCAGCGGTCACACGAATCATGTACGCGATCGTTCCCCGATCTGGGGGGCGGTCAGGGAGTCCAGGAGCCGGTCGTGTGCCGCCCGGTCGAGCCCCGGACCGTGAACTCGCGGGCCAGGCCGGCGGTGTGCAGGTTGG
>DATHEV010000592.1:0-6680 GCA_035318405.1 Iamia sp. | reverse complement strand
TGGCAGCGGGCGGCGACCGGCTCGTGGGGCGCGCGCCGCTGGTGGAGCGGGTGTGCTCCGGGCTGGCCGACGGCGGGGGCGTCGTGCTCCACGGGCCGACCGGCGTGGGCAAGTCGGCGGTGGCCCGCCACGTGGCCACGGCCGTGGCCGGCGGTCGGGGGCCGGCGCTGTGGATCCAGGGCACGCCGGGGATGGCCGACGTCCCGCTGGGCGCCCTGCTGGCCCAGCTGGCCCGGCACACCGGCACCGGTGCGGACCTCGAGGGCCAGCCCGCCGAGCTGGCCCGGCGGCTGCTCGCCACGGTGCCGGCGGCCACTCCGCTGTGCGTCGTGGACGACCTCCAGTGGGTCGACGACCTCACCGTGGCCGTCGTCGGGCAGCTCCGCCAGGTGGACGGGCTGGCCCTGCTGGCCACCATCCGCGAGGGCGAGCGGCTGTCGGCGCCCGCACTGGCGCTCAGCCGGGGCAGCGGCGTGCTCCGGCTCGAGGTCCACCCTCTCCCGGCGCCGTCGGTGGCCGAGATGATCTCGTCCTGGCTGGGCGGGCCGGCCGATCCCGGCCTGGTGGCGCGGGTCTCGGCTCGGGCTGAGGGCAACCCGCTCTTCGTCACCGAGCTGCTCGCCGGCGCCGACCGCGAAGGGGTGCTGCACGACGACCGGGGGACCTGGCGCCTCAAGGGCGACCTCGCGCCCAGCTTCGTCCTCGACGAGGTCGTCGCCGCCCGGCTCGACGGGCTGTCCGGGGACGCCGCCACCGCCGTCGAGGTGCTCGCCGTCGCCGAGCAGATGGGCGTGGCCCACGCCGAGCGGTGCCTGGGCGAGGCGGCCATGTCCGATCTCGAGCGGGGCGGGCTCCTCCGGGTCGGGCGGCAGGGCGCGGCGACGATCGTTGCCCTCGCCCACCCGATCTACGGCGAGGTCCTGCGGGCCCGCATCGGCCAGCTGGGGTGGCGGCGCCACTGCCGCACCCTGGCCCGGACGCTCGGCCCGGCCGCCGAGGTCGATCCGGCCGATCGTCTGCGCCTGGCCCGCTGGCTCCTGGCCGCCGACGAGCCCGTCGATCCCGACCTGGCGGGCGAGGCCGGACGGCTGGCCCTGGCCACCTTCGACCTGGCGCTGGCCGAGCGGCTGGCGCAGACGGCCTGGCGCGGGCACCCCACCGCCAGCACCGGGAACCTGCTGGCCGAGGTCCGCCACAACCAGGGCGACCACGCCGGGGCCGAGGAGGTGCTGGCCCAGGTGATGGCGCTCGGGGTCGACGAGCGGGAGCGGGCCCAGGGCGTCGCCATCCAGGCCATGGGGGTGTTCCACGGCTCCGACGACCTGGCCGGGGCGCTGGCCATGGTGCGCGCCGCACGGGAGGAGATGCACGACACCGAGGCCCGGCTGGCCCTCCACGCCACCGAGCTCTACCTGCTGCTCCAGGCCGAGGCCGTCGACCAGCTCGACGACGCCATCGCCGCCCTCGAGGTCGAGGCCTCGGCGCACAGCACCGACCTCCTGCGCCTGCTGGTGGGGGGCTCGCACCGGATCCGGGGTCGCGTCGAGGCGGCCCTCGCCGTGTTCGGCACGCGGGCCGACGGGGACGAGCAGCTGTTCGTGCGCAGCGAGGAGGTCGATGGGCTGTCGGGGGCGACCCACGCCCTGGCCCTGCTCTCCTACGGCCAGATCGCGGCCTGCGAGGTCGTGGGCGAGGAGATCCACCGGCGAGGGGCCGAGGCGGGCGACGCCCGCTCGCGGGCCCAGGCCGCGTCGATCCTGGCCTCGGCCGCGCTGGGACGGGGCGACGCCGAGGGGGCCCAGGCGCTCGCCGCCGACGCCGTGTCGGCCCTGGGCGACACCTCCGCGCCCGACCTGGCCTGCCTGGCGTACTCGATGCTCGTGGCGGCCAAGGCGATGCTCGGCGACGTCGAGGGTGCGGCCGAGCCCCGGGCGATCCTCGCCGCCATGGAGGGCTCGCCCGAGAAGCTGTACGTCCTGCTCCGGGTGCGGGCCCAGAGCCTGGCCCGGGCTCTGCTCGACGGTGACGTGGAGGGGGCGATCGTCGACCTGCTCGGCGAGGCCCGCCGCTACGTCGACCTCGGTGCGCCGGTCAGCGCCTCCGACCTGGCCCACGAGGCGCTGCTGCTCGGGGCACCGGCCGACGAGGTCGCCTCGATCCTCGCCGCCGCTCCCTTCGACGGGCCCCTCTTCGAGACCCGCATCCTCCACGCCACCTCGGACGCCGCCGGCGACGTCGACGGCCTGGAGCGGGCGGGCGACCGCTTCGCCGAGATGGGCTGGCGCCGCTCCGCCCGCCACGCCCTGGCGGCGGCGGCCGTCGTCGCCCGGCGCGACGGCGCCGTCCGGCGGGCCCGGGCGCTGGCCCACCGGGCCGAGGCCCTCGCCCCGACTGCGTCGGACACCGACGGGGGCGAGGACCTCGGCGTGGCGGCGTGGTCGGCGCTGACCAGCCGGGAGCGCGACATCGCCGGGCTGGTGGCCCGGGGCCTGACCTCCAAGGCCGTCGCCGTCGAGCTCCACCTGTCGCCTCGGACCGTCGACAACAACCTCCAGCGCATCTACGCCAAGCTCGGTCTCGAGAGCCGGCGCCAGCTGGCCGAGCAGGCCGCCGCCGCCGGTCTCCCGGCGGCGGTGCCCTCCTCGGGTGGTCGGGGCGGTCAGACCAAGGGGTAGCTGCCCAGGGGGAACAGCATCAGGGCGATGTCGCCGCCGGTGCCGCCGCCGTCGACGTGGCGGGCGTAGGTGGCGAGGTTGGCGTCGCCCGGGACCTCACGCAGGACGGTGGTCCAGATGTCGATCACCACGACCTCACCCTTGACCAGGGCCTTGTTCTCGGCGCTCTCGGAGAAGTGGATCATCAGCTTGCCGCGGGTGATCTTCTTCTGGTCGAGCTGGCCCTTCCAGTAGGTGAGGTCGGCCGGAGAGGGGTTCCGGTCGAGCACGTTCTGGTACACGAGCGTCACGAACTGGCCGTTGGTCTTGTTGCCGTAGAGCGTCTTGAACTCGTTCGACTTGGCGAAGAACTCGGACATCTTGGTGACGGTCGTCTTGCCCGTGGCCATCTGGTCGGCCCAGTAGTCGAGACCGGCCGGCTCCGGCGCCCGGAGGAAGTAGGCCATGTAGAGACGGATGACCTGCGGGCGGGGGATCCGCTTCTGGTGACCGGCGAAGCTGTTGACGAAGGCGACGACGTCTTCGGTGTCCTGGAGGCTGGTGGACCATCCCCCCAGCTCGCTGGGCGTGGGCGCCCGACCGGCGAAGTCCTGGAACTGGCGCTGGGTGAACTCGACGGCGTTGGTGTACGGCTGCAAGTGGGTGCTGTTCACGAACGTCCGGGACGTCTCCCAGTCACCCCAGCCGCCCCATCCGTCCGTGTTGTGGGCGCGCACCCGGTACTGGAACGTGGTGGCGTCCGGGACGTTGAAGAAGTAGCGGGTCGGGCCGTCCTCGTCGGGCTGGCTGAAGGTGACGAACTTCTCGGTCTTCTCGAAGTTCCAGCGCTCGATCTCGACCTGGTCGACCGGCTTGCCCTGGGGCACGGTGGGCATGGCCCAGTCGATCTTGTGGTAGCCGTTCGGCCCGGGCTGGTCGTAGCCGATCGAGCTGATGATGTTCACCCCGCCGGGCGGGACGGCGCCGGCGGGGGAGCCGGGCGCCAGGGCGACCAGCGCCAGCACGGCGGCGAAGGTGGCGATCAGGAGACGGCGCAAAGACCGGCTCGGTGGGCTGGCGGTGGGGGAGGTGGTGTCCATCCCCCCCACCCAACGCCCCTCCGGCTGTTCCCGGTAGAGGAGCAGTTGCTCTACGTGAGCAACCGCTCCTCCCCGGGTGTCGGGTCAGTGGGCGTTGGCGAAGGGGCCGGTGATGGCGAAGGTGACGCCGGGCTTCTGGAGGTTGGCGAACATCGTCTTGCCGTCGGGCGAGAAGCACACGCCGGTGAACTCGCCGTCGTCGCGAGCGTTGCGGGCGAACACGCTCGTGGTCCCGTCGGGGCTGACGGTGAGCAGGTGCTGCACGCCGCTGCCGTCCTCGGCCAGCATCAGCCCGCCGTGCGGGTTGACGGTCATGTTGTCGGGGCCGTCGGGCTTGTCGGAGCCGTTGCCCGAGGGGGCGGTGTTGAGGGCGAGGCGGAGCTCGAGGCGGAGGCTGGCCGTCGACGGGTCGTAGCTCCACACCTGGCCGTCGTGCTCGGCCAGCGAGCCGTCCGACAGGCGGGCGAACGAGGTGACGACGTAGATCCGGCCGTCGCCGTACCAGGTGCCCTCGAGCTTGCGGCTCCGGGTGATCGGGCCCCCGGCGTTGGCCGGGTCGCCGGTCCACTGGAACTGCTTGCGGACCGACACCGACGAGGCCTGCGGGTCGGCCACCGGCACCCACTGCACGGAGAGGCGCTGGCCCGGGGTGCGGTAGGGCGAGAGGTCGGTGACGACCTGCCCGTTGTCCTTGCAGAGCATGGCGGTGAGGGTGCCGCCCTTGCGGTAGGCGCCGTACCGGGCCGTCCGCTCGACGGGCACGAAGCGGTAGAGCAGCCCGTTGGGGCCGCCGGCGTCCTCGGTCAGGTAGGCGAAGTTGGTGCGGGGGTCGATGGCCACCGCCTCGTGGCCGAAGCGCCCCAGCGCGGTGAGCGGGGTGGGGTGGGTGTTGTTGGACGGGTGGGCCGGGTCGACCT
Source organism: Iamia sp. (assembly GCA_035318405.1). Taxonomy (GTDB): domain Bacteria; phylum Actinomycetota; class Acidimicrobiia; order Acidimicrobiales; family Iamiaceae; genus Iamia. The sequence goes on along the minus strand of DATHEV010000592.1, from coordinate 2,009 downwards.
CGAACACGAAGCCGTGGTCCTTGTCCGCGGAGGAACCGGCCTTCTGCTCGGTCTCCTCGCAGGTGAGCCAGGTGCCCCACGGGGTCACGCCGCCGGCGCAGTTGGTGTTGGTGCCGGCCAGGCTGACGTACTCGTCGAGCAGGACACCGTTGGCGTCGACCTTCAGGGTCGTGGTGCCACCGGCCGCGCCGGGGTCGTAGGTCACCGCCGCCGGGCCGACCACCGCCGGTGTGCCCGAGGTGCCCTGCTCGTGGTTGCGGACCAGGAGGGTCGCCCCGCTGGGGGCGAGGAAGGCGCCGGTGCCGTCGAAGGCGTCCGGCACGAAGCCCCCACCCTTCAGCGGGTCGCCCACCTCGGAGACGATGCGGTAGCGGAAGCCCTTGGCCAGGTCGAGCAGGCCGGCCGGGTCGTCCATGATCCGGCCGTAGCCGCCGACGGTGGCGGCCAGCGCCGAGCCGGGGGCGGTGAACAGGGCGCCGACGTTGCCGAGAGCGAGGGCGCCGGCACCGAGGGCGGACGAGCGGAGGAGGTCGCGACGGGTGAGCGGCATGGTGGATCCTTCGGGGGAGAGGGGCAGCCTCGGCGGCGCGCGTGCGGGTGCGCCGCTGGCCCCGAGCGTCGACGCGCCGACCGGCCACCGGGTGACGACCCGGTGACCGGTAGGTGCACATCTGCTGACGATCCCGGCCCGCCGGGTGGGGTGGTCCCCGGCGCTCAGGCGAAGTACGCCGAGTAGTCGTTGAGCGGGAGGAGCATCAGGGCGAGGCTGCCGGGGGTGCCGCCGCCACCCAGGTGCGGGCCGTAGGCGTCCATCAGGGCCTCGGAGGCGGGCTCCCGGATCATGGTCGCCCACAGGTCGGCGACGACGACGTCCTCGCTGCGGAGGGCCTTGCCCTCGGGGCTCTCGGAGAAGCCGATCATGACCTTGCCGCGGGTGGTGAGGCCCTGGTCGAGCTGGCCCTTCCAGTAGGCGACCTCGTTCGGGGCCGGGTTCCGGAACAGCACGTTCTGGTACACGAGGGTGACGAACTGCTGGTTGGTCAGCCCGCCGTAGGTGTCCTGGAACTCGTTCGAGGCGGCGAAGGCGGCGGACACGTGCGAGAGCGTCGAGGCCCCGGTGTCGAGGCGGTCGGTCCAGTAGTCCAGGCCGGCCGGTCCCGGCGCCCGGTCGAAGTACGCCAGGTACAGGCGGACGACCTTGTGCCGGTTGGCCCGCTGGGAGTTCACCCAGAGGTGGTCGAGGAAGAAGGCGACGTCGTCGGCGTCGTCGATCTCCGAGAGCCACGTGCTGGCCCCGGTGGTGATGCCGAAGAAGTCCTGCATCTGTCGCTCGACGAGGTCGAGCTCGGTGCCGAAGGGGCGGTGGTGGGTGACGTTGGGCGTGACCTTGATCGGCTCGAAGTCGCCGAACGGGCCCCAGCCCTGGGCGGTCTTGCTCCGCACCCGGTACTGGAAGACGACGCCGTCGGGCATCCCCTTGAAGGTGACGGTGGACTCGACGCTGCCGGCCTGGTTGTCCGTGAACAGCTTCTCGGTCTTGGCCGCGTTCCAGCGCTCCACCTGGTAGGCGGTGGCCGTCTCGCCGTCGAGGTCGGGGGCCCAGCCGAGGCGGTGGTGCCCGGTGGGGCCGGGGACGTCGTAGCCCAGGTTGCTCACGATGTTCGTGGGCCCGGGCGGAGCGGCGCTGGCCGGGCTGGCGGCGAGGCCGAGCCCGGTCAGGGCGACGGTGGCGCCGACGACCGACGCCACGAGGCGGCGGAGGGCGGGGCGGGACGGGCGGGGGGACGGGGTGGTGGTGGTGTTCTGCATGCGAGGGGGACGCGCCCGGCGCCCGCCCCCGCACACTTTTCGCTCAGTCGACGGGGTAGTCGTTGAGGTGCTGGAGGAAGAGGGCGATGTCGCCACCGGTGCCGCCGCCCCGGATGTGGTCGCCGTAGGTCTGCATCAGGCCGTTGGTCGGCTGCTCGTCCATCATCGCCGTCCACACGTCGGCCACGGTGGCCGCGCCC
>DATHEV010000591.1:0-3429 GCA_035318405.1 Iamia sp. | reverse complement strand
GAGGTAGAACCTGTTCTAATCTCACCTCCGTGGACTTCGACGACACCCCGCAGGTGCCCTTCCGCCAGCGCGTCAGCAGCCGGCAGTAGCACGTCCTCCGACCCCGCCCCCCGCCCTGAAGGAGTCGGCTACGCCGACGCGTAGTCTCCCCATGATGGCGACCGCCACCACCGACACCAGCACCCTGACCGTCGCCCAGGCGGCGCGGCGCGAGCGCGTCGTCCGAGCTGCCCTCGACCTGGCCGCCGAGGGTGGGTACGACGCCGTGCAGATGCGCGACGTGGCGGCGCGGTCCGAGGTCGCCCTGGGCACGATCTACCGCTACTTCTCCTCCAAGGACCACCTGCTGGCGGCCTCGCTGGTGACCTGGACCAACGACCTCGAGCGCCGCATCGCCCGGCGCCCGCCCAAGGGCGGCACCCCGGCCGACCGCGTCGGCGACGTGCTGCGTCGGGCCACGGAGTCGATGGAGCGCCAGCCCAAGCTCACCGAGGCCGTGATCCTGGCCATCTCCTCGCCCGACCAGGGGGCGGCGTCGTGCCAGGGCGAGGTGGCCGGCGCCTTCGCCCGGGTCATGGATCGGGCCATGCCCGACGACCTCGACCCCGAGGTGCGAGCCCACGTGGCCCGGGTGCTCAACTTCGTCTGGTACGGCGCCCTGCTCGGCTGGGTGAACGGCTGGTCCGGCACCACCGACGTCAGCGGCGAGATCGCCAACGCCACCCACCTGCTGCTCGACCAGTACAGCTGACGTCGGGCGACGGCGACGCTCGGTCTGCCCGGCAGCCTGTGGGCCGTGATCGACGCCGCGCCCGCCTTCCGGAACCAGCCGCGATCCACGGGCGCGCCACCCGGTGATGGCGTAGGGTCCCACCCGTCCGGCGGGACACCCCGCCGGCGGCGGAACAAGGGGTTCACCATGATGAAGACACTGGGCGCGTGGCGTCTGCTCATCGTCGGCTCGATCATCGCCGCGACCGGCCTGGGGCTGGCGGCCCCACCGGCGGGTGCGGTCCAGGCGCTCGTCGTGTCACCGGCGACCGGGCTGCTCGACCAGCAGGTCGTGACGGTCACCGGCACCGGGTTCGACTACGGCCGCGAGCTCACCATCGCCCAGTGCGCCGGGGCGCTGCCCGTCGGGTGCGAGCTGGACCCGGCGGTCAACACCACCGCCGCCTACGTCACGGTCACCAAGAACGGGACGATCTCGGCGACGCTCCGCCTCTCGCGGGTCCTCGAGCTCGACAGCGGCGACGTCAGCTGCGCCGACGGGGCGTGCTCGATCGTCGCCGTCGCCCGGGCGGGCTCGCCCGAGAGGGCCCGCACCCCCATCGACTTCGAGGCGACGGGCACAGCGGCGCCGGCCCCGGACGCCACCCTCGCCATCGCCACGACGGACAGGCGGGCCGACGGGGCCAGCTCCACCTGGACGGGCTCGGGCTACCTGCCGTGGTTCCGCGCCGTCCAGGTCGCCTTCGACGTCCCGGGCCCGATCCCGACGTCCGTCGCCCACCAGGTGGGCCCGCGCGACCCGGCGGCGTACATGGCGGTCTGCGCGCCGTCGGCCAGCGGATGGGGCGGGTGCGAGCGCTTCGTGTCGCCCGTGACCGTCTACGGGAGCTGCTCGGGCTGCTGGTTCAAGTTCCACCAGTTGGAGCTCGTCGCCGCCAACGGCACCGTCTCCCGGGTGCGCGAGCTGCCGCGCATGGTGGACACCGAGGACGGCCGCATCGACTGCGCCGTCTCCGACTGCGGGTTCGCCCTGGAACAGGACGGCGCACCCCACTCGAACGTGGTCGACGTGAGCTGGGCCCCGGAGTGGGCGCCGTACCCGTCGGCCAACGCCTTCGTGAGCGCTGTCTACCCGGCCGTGCTGGGGCGGGCGGCGACACCCTCCGAGCGCGCCACCGCCGTGAGCGGGCTCACCGCCCGATCGCTGACCGGCTTCACCCTGCTGCGCCGGCTGGCCGGAGAGGACGAGGACGGTCGTCGCCTGGCCGAGCTCAGCCGGCTGTACACCGCCGCCCTCGGCCGGCCCGCCGACGGCCCCGGCCTCCTGTACTGGGCCGGCGAGCTGGCCCGCACCGGTTCGATCTCGGGCATCGCCGCCGCCATGGGCCGTTCGCCCGAGTTCCGCAGCGTGTTCGGCTCGGTCAGCAACGACCAGGCGGTGACCCTCGCCTACCAGCGCACGCTGGGGCGCAACCCCGGCCCCAACGAGCGCTCGTACTGGGTCGGGCGTCTTCAGGCCGGGCTGGCCCGCACCCACATGGTCCACCTCTTCTCCCGCTCGCCCGAGTTCGTGACCCGCGAACGGCCCGCCTCCGAGGCCGTCGCCGTGTCCGTCGCCCTGCTGGGGGAGGCCCCGGAGGACGTGTGGTCGCTGGGCCCGGGCTTCAACCCCCGCGACCCCCGGACCCAGACCGAGCGGGTCGACGACTCCGTCCTCACCGTCCTGTCCTCCGACCAGCTCATCGACCAGGTCGGCTGACGGGGGTCAGGTCCGAGGTTCCGACCCCGGCCCGGCGAGCGCAGCGAGCCCACAGCGGGAAGGCACAGAAGCGCTGCCCTGCGAGGCCCTGCCGAGCAGATCGGAGCCCGACAACCGTGGTCGTCCGGACCGACTAGGAACTCAGATATGGACGTCCAACTTCGGCATCAACCTGCCTTCGCCATCGCTCGCTGCCTGCTCGCCCCCAACGAGCCGGTGCGGGCCGAGTCGGGAGCGATGATGGCGATGGCCGCCGACACCCATCTCGAGGCCAAGGCCCAGGGCGGCGTGATGAAGTCGCTCAAGCGGGCCGCCCTCGGCGGCGAGTCGTTCTTCATCACGACGCTCACCGCCGGCCCCGGGGGCGGGTGGGTCGACCTGGCCGCCAACCTCCCCGGTGACCTGGCCGTGATCCAGATGGACGGCGTGAACCCGTGGCTCCTGTCCAAGGGTGCCTTCCTGGGATCCGACACCAACGTCACCGTGGACACCCAGTTCACCGGGATGAAGATGTTCGCCGGCGGCGAGGGCGCCTTCCTGCTCCAGGCCGGCGGTCAGGGCCCGCTGGTGGTGTCGGCCTTCGGCGCCATCGACCGCATCGCCCTGGAGCCGGGCCAGAGCATCGTCGTCGACTCGGGCCACTTCGTCGCCGCCCACGCCAACATCCAGTACTCGCTGCGCCGGGCCGCCCAGGGCAGCTTCATCCAGTCGGCCAAGTCGGGCGAGGGCTTCGTGTTCGAGTTCGCCGGCCCCGGCGAGGTCCTCATGCAGAGCCGCAACCCCGCCGGGCTGGTCAGCTTCCTGACCTCCAACGGCCTCGGCAGCCGCGGTTAGCCGGCGAGGCGGAGCCGACGGTCAGCGGGCCCAGTCGGGGGCCCAGGGGGGATCGACCTGGCGCTTGCCCCGGTCGAGGCTGGCCAGCGCGTCGCGGTCGCCCT
>DATHEV010000590.1:0-4510 GCA_035318405.1 Iamia sp. | reverse complement strand
CCTCGTCATCGCCTTCACCGGCGCCGCCCTGGCCTTCCCGAACATGAAGGCCTGGTACGAGAACGTGACGCCCGCCGGGCGGGACTCGACGATCTGGGAGCCGTCGGAGGACGCGCTCGTGTCGTCGACGCCGGAGGACGGCGCCGAGCCGCTCGACGCCGACGACGCCCTCGCGGCCGCCGAGGAGGCCTTCCCCGACCGGACGGTCCAGGTGGTCGAGGGCCCGCCGGCCGACGAGACGGGGACCTGGAACCTGTGGATGTCCAAGGGCCACGACAACTGGACCCGGGAGGCCGCCGCCGGCAACCACTACGTGGTGATCGACCAGTTCACCGGCGAGGTGCGGGCCGACGCCGGGTCCGAAGAGGGCAACGTCTCCGAACAGCTGTGGAACGACGCCTCGTACCCGCTCCACGCCGGCGACTTCCTCGGCACCCCGAGCCGGCTGGTGTGGTTCGTCGTCGGGCTCAGCCCCATCGTGCTGGCCGTGACCGGCCTGGTGATGTGGGTCGTCCGCTGCAACCGTCGTCGCCGGCGAGCGGCGGCGGCCGAGGCCCGGGCGACAGCGACGGCCTGAAAACCACCGAACTGGCGATCGGATCAGGCGGGAAGCCGCCGGATCTGATCGCCAGTTCGGGATGGGGTGGGGTGGGATGGGATGGTTCAGGCGGCGGCGGGGTCGTGCGCCGCCGGGGTGCCAGCCGACGCTGCGGTTCGCAGGACAGCGGGGGCCGGCACCCGGGCGGGGGATCCCGTCGCACCGGCTCGGATTCCATCGGTGTCGGCGAAGCCGACGCCCCCAGGGTGGCGGGTGGGGTCGGTGGACGTGGCCGGGGCGACGGGAGAGCTGACGGTGAGGGCCGACACCGGGGTGACGTTCGCCGACCCGGTCGGGCCCGTCGCCCCGAGGGCGAGGCGGGCCCGACGCAGCAGACGTCCGGTGCGAGCCGTGGTGGCGGCCTGCTCCCGATCCTGCTGGCGGTCGGCAACGTAGGTGTTGAGTGCGTCGTACGTGAGCACGATGCCTCCTTCCGGTGCCACCGGCCCTTCCGGTGACAGGGATCATCATCCGGCTCTGAAGCACCCCGTCACATCGGGTGGATGACGTATTGACGCGGAATCGACCTACGTATGCCCCCCGTCACGTCCCTACGTGGGGGATGCGACCCCTGTGACCAGGGACGATCCCGGGCCGGGCCGCCCCGAGATCACCGTCAGCGCCACCGCGCCCCCGACCATGCACCCCAGGACGACGCCACCGAGGACGACCATCCCCTGGGCGAACGAGTCCAGGCCCCAGATCGGCCGGTGGGCGCCCACCCGCCCGTCGAGGCCCGGGCCGACGCAGGTGCGCCGGGGCGGGAACCGATCGACCCGCTCGACACCCGATCCGCCGGCGCCCGACCCGGGGTCGGTCTCGTAGAGGCACTCGCGACCGGCCGGCGCCGGATCGCCGAGCAGGGTCGTCGCCCCCTCGGCGACGAAGACGAGCCCGGCCACGACCGGCACCGTCAGCACGCCGAGGGCCAAGCCCACGATCCAGCGGACGAGATCCGTCACGCCTCGTCGCCCACCGCGCCGATGGCCTGGAGGTAGGCGAGGCGGGCGTCGAGGACGGCGACGACGTCCTCGTCGAGGAGGTCGGCCCGCTCGTCGCCGGTCCGGGCCAGGACCCGGCCCACGGCGCCGTCGGGATCGACCACCTCGTCCTCGTCGCCGGCGGCGACCGCCTCGGCCGTGGCCGCCTCCAGCTCCTCGGCGTCGACGACGAGGATCCAGCGGACGTCGTCGTGGCTGATGCGGGCGGTCACGTCGTCGGGCAGGCGCTCGGCGATGAAGGGGACCGCCTCCTCCAGCTCGTACACCGAGGGGGCGACCCGCTGCTCGAGCAGCACCACCTCGCGGCCCACGGCGTAGAAGGCGATGGCCACCACCAGCACCACGGCCAGCACCACCAACAGGACGACGAGGACAACGCTCACCGCCGCCCCGATCGATCGTGGGGGACCTCGAGCCGCTCGGCCGCGCACGGGCGGCGGTGACCTCCGGCGGCTTCGCCGCCGAAGAGGCGACCGTGCTGTCTGGTTCGCTCGCTGCGCTCGCTCACAGGACCGATGATGCCAACTCGTGGGCGCCGGGGAGCGGTCGTGGACCACGATCGGGGCGTGCCGCTGCTCGCCGTGACCCCCGACGACGTGCCCTTCCTGTGGGAGATGCTGGTCGAGGCGGCCTTCCCCCCGGGCACCGAGCGCCCTCCCGACCCCCTTGCCGACGACCACGTCGCCCGCTACCTCGACGGCTGGGGGCGGCCCGGCGACGTCGGGCTGGTGGCGTGGGAGGACGGCCGGCCCGTCGGGGCGGCGTGGACCCGGCTGCTCCCCCCGGAACGGCCCGGCTACGGCTTCGTCGACGGCGACACGCCCGAGCTGTCGGTCGCGGTGGCCGACGGGGCCCGGGGTCGGGGCCTCGGGCGGGCCCTGGTGGTCGGGGCCCTCGACCTGGCCGCCGCCCACGGTCACGGGCAGGTGAGCCTCAGCGTGGCGATGGCCAACGACGTGGCCGTCGGGCTCTACCGCTCGCTCGGCTTCGCCGACGTCGCCCCCGACGGCACGTCGATGACGATGCTCGCTCCGTCGGCGCCCGCTCCCCCGTCGACTGCGTCCGAGATCGGTGCGGCCCGTCTCGTCAGCCCCGACGACGGGCCGGCCGTGGCCCGGCTCCGGCGGGTCATGTTCGGCGACCTGGGGGCCCCGCTGGCCGACGGCTGGATCGCCCCGCTCGTCTCCCTGTGGCCCGACGAGCAGGCGGCCGGCCACTGGACGGGCGCGCTCGTGCCCGGGCCCGACGGGCGGCCGGTGGCGTCGGCCCTGGCCGTGCTGTACTCCTCGCCGCCGGGTCCCGGTCGCACCCACGGCCAGGTGGCCCACGTCGGGTCGGTCGCCACGGAGCCGGCCTGGCGCCTCCGGGGGGCGGCCCGCGCCGCCGTGGCCACCCTCCTGGACCACCTCGACGCCCTCGGCATCGAGTCGTCGACGCTCAGCGCCTCGCCCGACGGGGCCGGCCTGTACCGCTCGCTCGGGTTCCGCCCCGGCGACAACGTCGCCATGCGCCGCTCCCACCCCTGACGCGCCGAACTCGGTGGGGTAGGTGCCCGAAACCGGTCACCTACCCCACCGAGTTCGGGAGGGGTCAGGGCGTCACGGGCCTACAGGCCGATGCGCTGGGCGAGGAGCTCGCGGTGGTAGGTCGGGTCGCCGAAGAGCAGCTCGGAGCTCTTGGCCCGCTTGAAGTACAGGTGGGCCGGGTGCTCCCAGGTGAAGCCGATGCCACCGTGGATCTGGATGTTCTCGGCGGTGGCGTGGAAGTACGCCTCCGAGCAGTAGGCCTTGGCCAGCGAGGCCACCGACGGCAGCTCGTCGTTGAGCTCCGAGGCGCACCAGCCGGCGTAGTAGGCGGCCGACTTGGCCGACTCGACCTCGAGCAGCATGTCGGCGCACTTGTGCTTGATGGCCTGGAACGAGCCGATCGGGCGACCGAACTGGACCCGGTCCTTGGCGTACTGGACGGCCATCTCGAGGCAGAACTGGGCGCCGCCGACCTGCTCGGCGGCGAGGGCCACCACGGCGAGGTCGAGGACCTTCTCCAGCGTCGCCCAGCCCTCGCCCTCGGCGCCCAGCAGCGTGGCCGGGGTCGAGTCGAAGGTGAGACGCGCCTGCTTGCGGGTCTGGTCCATCGTGGGCAGGGCCTCACGGGTCAGGCCCGAGGCGTCGCCGGCCACGGTGAAGAGGCTGGTGCCGCCGTCGGTCTTGGCGGCGACGATGATCAGCCCGGCGGTGTGGCCGTCGAGGACGAACATCTTCTCGCCCGAGATCGTGTAGGCGTCGCCGTCCTTGGTGGCGGTGGCGGTGATGCCGCTCTCGTCCCACTTGCCGTTGGCCTCGGTGAAGGCCACGGTGGCGATGGTCTCGCCCGAGGCGATGCCGGGCAGGTGGGCCTTCTTGGCGTCCTCGTCACCGGCGTGGAGGAGGGTGGTGGCGGCCAGGGCCACGGTGGAGAAGTAGGGGGCGCACAGCAGCGAGCGGCCCATCTCCTCGAAGATCACGACCAGCTCGATGAAGCCGTAGCCCGAGCCGCCGTACTCCTCGGGGATGGCCAGGCCCTGGAGGCCGAGCTGCTCGGCCATCTGGGACCAGACAGCGGTGTCGTAGCCGGCCTCGGTGTCCATCTGCTCGCGGACGGCCGTCTCGGCGGACTTGTTCTCCAGGAACTGGCGCACGACCTTGCGCAGCTCCTCCTGCTCGTCACTGAAGGCGAAGTTCATGGCCGGGATCCTGGCCCGCCGGCCGGGGGCGGTCGAGGTGACCGCGTGTACGCACGTGTACCCTCGAGTCATGACCGAGAGCGTCCCCGTCCGCACCTTCCGGGCCAACGCCGCCACCTTCCTCCGCCGGGCCGAGGGAGGCGAGCGCATCGTGGTGACCGTCGCCGGCCGGCCGGTGGCCCAGCTGGG
>DATHEV010000589.1:0-3521 GCA_035318405.1 Iamia sp. | reverse complement strand
GCCTGGCCCTGGCCAACGCCTCGCTGCTCGACGAGGCCACCGCCGCGGCCGAGGCCATGACCCTCGCCCGCCGGGCGTCCAAGGCGCCCGCCGACGCCGTCTTCGTGGTCGACTCCGGCTGCCACCCCCAGACCCTGGCCGTGGTGGCCACCCGGGCCGAGCCCCTCGGCCTCCGCATCGTCGAGGCCGACCTGGGCGAGGGGCTGCCCGACGGCGATGTCTTCGGCGTCCTCGTCCAGTACCCCACCACCACCGGCCTCGTCCGCGACGACGCCGACCTCGTCGCCGCCGCCCACGAGCGCGGCGCCGTGGTGGCCTTCGCCGCCGACCCACTGGCGCTGTGCCTCCTGCGCCCGCCGGGCGAGATCGGCGCCGACGTCGTCGTGGGGTCCGCCCAGCGCTTCGGCGTGCCCATGGGCTTCGGCGGCCCCCATGCCGGCTACATGGCCGTGCGCGAGGGCCTCCAGCGGTCGCTCCCCGGCCGTCTCGTCGGCGTCTCGGTCGACGCCGACGGCGCCCCCGCCCTGCGTCTCGCCCTCCAGACCCGCGAGCAGCACATCCGCCGGGAGAAGGCCACCAGCAACATCTGCACGGCCCAGGTCCTGCTGGCCGTCATCGCCTCGTCCTACGCCGTGTACCACGGGCCCGACGGGCTGGCCGCCATCGCCGAGCGGGTGCACCGCGCCGCCCGCACCCTGGCCCGGGGCCTGGCCGACGGCGGCGCCGAGGTCGTCCACGACGCCTTCTTCGACACGGTGCTGGTGCGGGTGCCCGGGCGGGCCGACGCCGTCGTCGCCGCCGCCCTCGAGGGGGGCGTGAACCTGCGCCGGGTCGACGCCGACCACGTCGCCGCCTCGTGCGACGAGCAGACCACCGTCGCCCACCTCGATGCCGTGCTGGTCGCCTGCGGGGCGCCGGCCGACGCGAGCCGGGTCGAGGCCGAGCTGGGCGACGACCCCGCCGCGCCCACCGCCCTGGTGCGGACCAGCGGGTTCTGCGAGCACCCCGTCTTCTCCTCGCACCGGTCGGAGACGGCGATGATGCGCTACCTGCGCCGCCTCTCGGACCGCGACATCGCCCTCGACCGGGCCATGATCCCGCTGGGCTCGTGCACCATGAAGCTCAACGCCGCGGCCGAGATGGAGCCCATCACCTGGCCCGGCTTCGCCGGCCTCCACCCCTTCGCCCCGTCCGAGCAGACCGAGGGCTACCGCCAGCTGATCGACGACCTGGAGAGCTGGCTGGTGGCGATCACCGGCTACGCCGCCTGCTCCCTCCAGCCCAACGCGGGGAGCCAGGGCGAGCTGGCCGGGCTGCTGGCCATCCGCGCCTACCACCAGGCCAACGGGGAGGCGGAGCGGGACGTCTGCCTCATCCCCTCGTCGGCTCACGGCACCAACGCCGCCAGCGCGGTGATGGCCGGGATGCGGGTCGTCGTCACCGCCTGCGACGACGACGGCAACGTCGACCTCGACGACCTGCGGGCGGCACTGGCGAAGCATCAGGGCGAGATCGCCGCCCTGATGGTCACCTACCCGTCGACCCACGGCGTGTTCGAGCAGGAGATCCGGGAGATCTGCGCCGCCGTCCACGATGCCGGCGGGCAGGTGTACCTCGACGGGGCCAACCTCAACGCCATGGTCGGCCTGGCCCGCCCCGGCCGCTTCGGCGCCGACGTCAGCCACCTGAACCTGCACAAGACCTTCTGCATCCCCCACGGCGGGGGCGGTCCCGGCGTCGGTCCGGTGGCCGTCGGCGCCCACCTCGCCCCGTACCTCCCCAACCACCCGGTGGTGCCCGAGTGCGGGCCGGCCACCGGTCCCGGTCCGGTCTCGGCCGCCCCCTGGGGCTCGGCCGGGATCCTGCCCATCCCGTGGGCCTACGTCCGGATGATGGGCGGCGAGGGCCTGCGCCGGGCCACCCAGGTCGCCATCCTCAACGCCAACCACATCGCCCGCCGCCTGACCGAGCACTTCCCGGTGCTCTACACCGGCCGGAACGGGCTCGTGGCCCACGAGTGCATCATCGACCTGCGGCCGCTCACCAAGGCCACCGGCATCACCGTCGACGACGTGGCCAAGCGGCTCATCGACCACGGCTTCCACGCCCCCACCATGAGCTTCCCCGTGCCCGGCACGCTGATGATCGAGCCCACCGAGAGCGAGGACCTCCGGGAGATCGACCGCTTCTGCGACGCCCTCGTCGCCATCCGGGCCGAGGCCGACGAGCACCCGGGCCTGCTCCAGGGCGCCCCCTGGACGGCCGAATCGGTCCTGGGCGACACCTGGGACCACCCCTTCACCCGGGCCCAGGCCGCGTTCCCCGCCTCGGTCTCGAAGGCCGACAAGTACTGGCCGCCCGTCCGCCGCATCGACGGCGGCCACGGCGACCGCCACCTCGTCTGCTCCTGCCCCCCCATCGAGGACTACGCCTGACCCGTCCACCCCCGCGTCGGTACCTCAGCTGGACACGAACGGGGTCTTCACGACCTGGGCGGGGACCGGGGTGCCGCGGACATCGATGGCCAGGGCGTCGCCGATGGCCACCTCCGGCGGGAGGAAGGCCAGGGCGATGCCGTGGCCGAGGGTCGGCGAGAAGTTGCCGCTGGTGACGGTGCCGACCTCGACGCCGTCGCGGATGACGGGCTGGCCCTCGCGGGGCGGGCGCCGGCCCTCGACGGCCAGGCCCCGGAGACGCCGGGCGATGCCCCGCTCCTTCTCGGCCGCCAGCGGGGCGCGGCCGATGAAGTCCCCCTTGTCCCAGCGCACGACCCAGCCCAGCCCGGCCTGGAGCGGGGTGATGCCGGGGCCCAGCTCGTGGCCGTGGAGCGGCAGGCCCGCCTCCAGCCGCAGCGTGTCGCGGGCGCCGAGGCCGGCGGGCACCACGCCGGTGCCGACGATCGCCTCCCACAGGGCGGGGGCGGCCTCGGCCGGGACCGCGATCTCGATCCCGTCCTCGCCGGTGTAGCCGGTGCCGGCGGCCACGCAGTCGACCCCCGACCAGGTCGTGCGGGTGACGGCGAAGCGAGGCACGTGGGCGGCCTCGGGGATCACCGCGCCCACCCGGGCCCGGGCCTCGGGGCCCTGGACGGCGAGGATGGCGCGGGTGGCGGTGACGTCGACCGCTCCCCCGCCCAGCGCCCCGGTGACCCGGTCGGTGTTGGAGGCGTTGGGCATGACGTCGAAGCGCTCCTCGTCGACCCACCACACGATGATGTCGTCGAGGACCGAGGCGTCGGTGGCGTCGAGCAGGTGCGTGTACTGCGCCCGGCCGGGCCCGATGCGGCCCAGGTCGTTGGTGAACGCCGCCTGGAGCCGGTCGAGGGCGTCGGGGCCCTCGACCCGCACGGTGCCGAGGTGGCTGACGTCGAACACGACGGCGTCGGTCCGGCAGGCCTGGTGCTCGGCCAGAGTGCCGCTCGGGTAGCTGACCGGCATGTCCCACCCCCCGAAGGGGACCATGCGAGCGCCCAGGGCGCGGTGGACGGCGTCGAGCGGGGAGGTGCGGGCGGTCACCGCCGG
>DATHEV010000588.1:0-8711 GCA_035318405.1 Iamia sp. | reverse complement strand
CCTGGGCGCCCATCGTCTACGGCGCCGCCGAGCACGAGCGGTGGGAGGTGCTGGCCCGGACCTCGGCGGTGCTGCTCACCGTGGGATCGCTGGTCGGGGGGTGCGTGGCGCTGCTGGCCCCGGTCGCCCTGGACCTGGTCGCGCCGGCCTCGTACCGCGTCGACGACCTGACCTCGGTCACCGCCGTGCTGGCGGTGGCGATCGTGCCCATGCTCCTCTACCAGTCGCACGTCCAGGTCCTGTTCCAGCGGGGCCGCACCGGCACGCTGGGCTGGGCCTCGCCGCTGGCCGCGGTGGTCAACATCGTGCTCACCATCGTGCTGGTCGCCCGCTGGGGGCTGATCGGGGCGGCCGTGGCGACCGTCGCCTCCTACTGCGTCCAGGCCGTCGTGATCCGGGCCGCGGCCCGCCGGCTGGAGACGGTGCCGTGGCGGCCCCGCACCGCCGCCCAGGCCTGGGCGGCCGCCGGTGCGCTCGCTCTCGCCGGCTGGGCCCTGCCGACCTCGGCCCCGGGTGTCGCGGTGCGCCTCGCCATCGCCGCCGCCGCGGGCGTCGTCTGCGTCGCAGTGGTGCGCCGGTCCCTGCGCCCCGCCCCCCTGCCGGCGGCACCGGTCAGCGGCATGGTGGGGGCCTGATGCTCGTCGCCCGCCCCACCGCCCTGGAGCGATCGCGCCGCTCGTCGGTGTCGGGCGGGCTGCCGGCCCGGCTGCTCACCCTGGCCCTGATCCTGCTGCCGGTCCAGGTCGACACGCCGGGTCTCACCCGGGTCGCCCCGTCCGACCTGATCATCGTCGTCCTCATCGTCGTCTCCTTCGGGCGGATGCGCCTCCGCCAGCAGACCTGGAGCGGCTGGCACACCGCCCTCGTCGTCCTGTTCTGCGCCAGCGCCCTCTACGCCGCCCTCGTCCAGGGGCTCGCCACCACCTACGGGATCGGGAACAAGGTCGTCGGCCTGTTCATGCTGCTGGCGACGTTCGTGGTCTTCACCAGCACGCTCGACCACGCCGACGCCGTCGAGCGGGCCCTGCGCACCTTCGTGAAGGCGGTCGTGGTCGAGTGCGGGGCTCTGCTGGCCCTCTACCTCGCCGGCCTGGTGAGCGGCAGCGGCAAGCCGCCCTTCAGCTACGGCGGGCGCTTCAGCGGGACGCTCATCGACCCCAACGCCTGGGGCGGGCTCCTGGTCGTGGCCTTCACCCTCCACCTCGCCACCCGGTCGAGCTCGCGCCCGCTGCTCTCGGGCCGGTGGGCACTGGCGACGGTTGCGGTGCTGCCGGTGGCCATCGTGGCCACCGGGTCCCGCTCGGCATGGATCGGGATGGGCATCGCCTACCTGGTGATCATCGTCCGGGAGCCGGGGCGGGCCCTGCGCTCGGTGGTGCTGACGACGATCCCGATCGTCGCCTGTCTCACCGCGCTGGGCGTCAGCCTCAGCTCCCTCAACGCCGGCTCGGTCGACCGGACCTTCTCCATCACCCAGCGCATCGTGATCCTCGACCAGGGGCTGGCCGACTTCGCCCGCGACCCGGTGTTCGGTGCCGGGGTGGGCACCTTCTACTCTCGCCACGGCGTGATCGTGCACAACACCCCGGTGTGGTTCCTGGCCGACTTCGGCCTGGTCGGCCTGGTCGTCTTCCTCGGGCTGTGCGCCTGGGTGCTGTGGCGGGCGGCCGTCGTGGCCCCCACGGCCCGGGAGTGGAACCGATCCGGGCTCGTGCGGGGCCTGGTGCTGTCGCACATCGCCATGGCCGGGCTGTCGATCGGGATCGAGGCCTTCTACCAGCGTCACTGGTGGCTGGTGATGGGGGCCATCGCCGCCCTGGCGTCACCTTCGACCGGGTGGTCCGACGTCGACGACGACGCGCCGGCCGACCCGGCCCGGACGCTGCCGGCCGCGGTTCGGTGGGCCCGATGAGGTCGTTCGACGAGCGGCTGCGCGACATCGGCGACGCCGGGTGCGTCAGCGATGTGAGCGGGCGGGGCACCGTGCTGCTGGCCTTCGGCGGGCTCGGCCAGTCGATGGGGGTGCCGCCGTTCGAGTTCTTCAACCTCACCGTCGGCTACGACGTCGACCGCATCTTCGTGCGCGACACCCAGCGCGGCTTCTACCACCGCGGCGTCACCGACGTCGGCCGGACCATCGTCGAGATCCGCGACCACGTGGCCGGCCTCATCCCCGACGGGTCCCGCGTCATCACCATCGGGGTGTCGGCCGGCGGCTACGCCGCCCTCCTGTTCGGCACCCTCCTGGGCGTCGACGAGGTCCACGCCATCAGCCCCATCACCTGCCTGACCCGCGGCGGGCGGCTGGTGCTGCGGGACCGCCGGTGGCCGGCGGAGATGCGGGCCATCCGGCGCGAGCCCCTCCTCCAACCCGAGTACCTCGACCTGCGCGCCGTGGCCGCGGCCCACGGCCTCCCGCCGACATCGATCTACGTGGCTCGTGACAACCGCGTCGACCGCCGCCACACCGGCCGCCTGGCGGATCGTCCCGAGGTCACCGTCCACCTCCAGCCCGGTGACAGCCACCTGGTGGTCAAGCAGATGCGGGCCGACGGCACGCTCGAGGCCCTCGTGGCCCGGAGCCTGGCCCCCGGGTGACCCGGCGCGTCCTCCACGTCGTCGGCGACTCGGGGTTCGGCGGCGGGGCCCGGGTCATCCTCACCCTGGCCGGCGCCGCCCGGGACGCCGGGGCCGAGGTCGACGTGCTCACCACCGACCCGGCCTTCGCCGCCGCCACCACCGGGCTGGGCCTGGGCGTGGTCGACCTCGACGTGATCCGCCGGCCCGTCCGCCCCTGGTGGGATCTCCTCGGGGCCCGCCGGCTGGCCCGCCACCTGGCCGGCCACCCCTACGACCTGGTCCACACCCACACCTCCAAGGCGGGGATCAGCGGCCGGTGGGCGGCCCACCGGGCGGGCGTGCCCGCCATCGTCCACACCGTCCACGGCTTCTCCTTCCACGAGGCCACCCGGCCGGCGGTGATCCGGGTCGTGGCCGCCATCGAGCGGCGGGCGGCGCGCTGGTGCGACGTCACGGCGACGGTGAGCGAGTTCCACCGGGACTGGGCCGTCGCGCTGGGCATCGACCGGCCGCCGCACCTCGTCGCCATCCCCAACGGGGTCGACGGGGGCCGGGTGACCGCGACCGGCGACGCCGCCGCCACCCGGGCCGCGCTGGGCCTCGGCCCCGATGCCGTCGCCCTGGTGTCCCCCGGGCGGGTGGTGGCCGACAAGGGGCTGGAGGAGCTGCTCGACGCCGCCGCCACGCTCCGGGCCGCGGGCCGGCCCGTGCACGTCGTGATCGTCGGTGACGGCGACCTGCGCCCGGAGCTCGAGGCCCGCGCCGCCGCGCCCGACCTGGCCGGGGCCGTCACCTTCACCGGCTTCCGGGAGGACGTGGCCGACCTGGTGGCCGCGGCCGCCGTCGTCGTCCTGCCCAGCCACCGCGAGGGCATGTCGATCGCCGTGCTGGAGGGGATGGCCGCCGGCCGCCCGCTCGTGGTGAGCTCCATCTCCAGCAACCGGGAGGTGGTGGCCGACGGCGCCTGCGCCGTCCTGGTGCCGCCCGGCGACCGGGCCGGGCTGGTCGCCGCCATCGAGACCGTCCTCGACGACCCGGCCGGGGCCGAGGCCATGGCGGCCCGGGCCCGGGACCGGTTCCGGTCCGAGTACACCGCCGAGGTGATGGGCGGGCGCTACCTCGACCTCTACGAGAGGTTGATCGGGCCCGCATCCGACGGCGTCACCGTGGCCCTCCACCCCCGTCACGCCGCGGCCGTGGCCGAGCTCCACGTGCGGGCCTTCCCCCGCTTCTTCCTCACCTCGCTCGGGACCCGCTTCCTGGCCCGCTTCTATGCCGTCGTCCTGGCCTCCGACGACGGCGTCGGCGTCGGCCGCTTCGTCGACGGCCGGCTGGCCGCCTTCGCCGTGGGGGCCGATCGGGCCGAGGGGTTCTACCGGGACCTGGCCCGCCGCCACGGGCTCCGGCTGGGCGCCGCCGCGCTCGTGCCCCTCCTGCGCCGGCCGGCGGCGGCGGTGCGGCTGGCCCGCAGCCTCGGCCTCCAGGCGCCGCCCGACAGCGCCCCTGACGGGCCGGTGCTCCTCTCCATCGCCCGCGACCCGGGCCCCCTGGGCCGCGGGGCGGGCGGTGCGGTGCTCGACGCCTTCGAGGCCGCCGTCGCCGGGCGGGGCGGTACCAGCGTCGCCCTGGCCACGGACGCCGATGACAACGACGACGTCCTCGCCTTCTACCGCGGCCACGGGTACGCCGACGAGGGGGTCGCCGAGGCGGTGGGGACCCGGCGTCTCGTCCGGTTCCGCAAGCCGCTCGCGCCAGCGGCGACGGGGCCACTACGCAGCGTGCTCTGATCGGCCCGCCAGGGTCAATTCTGGCCTCGGGCCTTGGCTCAGGGCGAAACTTCCCCTACTGTCCGTGGTGGCGGTGGTGGGGATGCCACCGCCTTCCCGAGGGGGGACCCTGATGAAGAACGTCCGTCGCGTCGGCGCGGCCACCGTGGTCGCCGTCGTGCTCGCCACCGCCTGCGCCGCCCTGCTGCCGGCCGCACCCGTGGCCGCGGTGGCCACGCCGACCCTCACCCTCTTCCGGGGCGAGACCCTGGCGACCGACGCCGAGGGCACGGCCGGGAGCAACCTCAACCGGCTCCGGGCCACGCTGGTGATCAACCACCCGGTCGGGGTCACGGTCAGCCAGATGCGCCGCCGCACCCAGCAGGGCGTCGGGTTCACGGCCTACGGCGCCGTCGAGGGCACCGTCCGCACGATCAGCGGGGTCTCGGGCAACTACTCGGTCGTCGAGGCGGCGTGGGTGCCGTCCACCTCGAGCTGGGGCGGCTGCTTCACCAGCTCGGTCCGCTGGTGCGACCGCATCGCCGAGGTCGACATCAAGATGTCCGACGGGACCGAGCTCGGCGGCGACTGGACCTACCGGGCCCAGACCGAGGTGCAGTCGAACGGCAACGCCGACCCGCCGACGATGTACAACAACTTCGACACCACGGTGAACGGCAGCTTCACCGGCTCGGGCTCCCTGCGTCTCAGCTACGCCTGCGACGACAACGACGGCTCGGGCAGCAGCGACGACGAGTGCGACAACGTCGCCATCCGCGTCCGCAACATCGCCAGCGGGGCCACCACCCTCCTCCGGTGCGACCAGTCGACGGTCAACTGCGAGAACGGCGTGAAGTTCAACGCCGACGACGGCACCCAGCGGAGCGGCAACATCCCGCTCCCGACGGCCACGGGGCGGGGCCGGTTCACCATCGAGGGCATGTTCTGCAACGAGGACCAGCGGGCCGAGGCCACCACGGATTGCAGCAGCCGCGGCTCGGGCTGGCAGTGGATGGGGTCGTACACCTTCAACCCGGGCGCCCCGACCGTCACCCTCGTGAGCACGTCGTTCACCGGGGGCGGCACCACGGTCGGCGGCGTGCTCCGGCCCAACACCGGGGCCACGGTGAACTACACCGCCAACGCCACCGCTGACGCCCAGGTCGCGCTGTGGGACCTGAACAACGACGGCACCGGCGAGACGGTCGAGCTGGGCGAGAGCGTCGACCCCGGCGCCGCCCCGCAGCTCGCCGCCGCGCAGCTCACCAAGTCGAAGGACACGACCGGCCTGACGGAGGGCTCGAGCTGCCAGCTGCGGGTCCAGGTGCGCGACAACGGCGGCCTCAATGCCGCCGACGTCACCTCGGCCCTGTCGGCCCAGGTGTCGACGACCGCCTGCACCGTCAACCGCCAGCCCACCGGCGCGGGCCAGACCGGCCTGAACGTCACCAAGGGCGTCGCCCTGCCCATCACCCTGGGCAACGCCGATGGCGACAGCGACCCCCGCACCTGCGAGCTCGTCGGCACCGCGGTCAACGGGAGCGTCAACCTGTCCGGCGCCGCGCCCTCGACCGGCTGCTCGGCGTCCTTCACCGCCGCCGCCGACACGTCGGGCACGGCGTCGTTCCAGTACCGGGTCCTCGACGACCACGACGGGGTGAGCCCGACCTACACGATCTCCATGGCCATCCAGAACCGGGCCCCGACCTCGGCCGCCCAGGCGGTCACGGTGCCGGTGAACGACTCCACCGTCATCACCCTCGGCGGGTCCGACCCCGACGGCGACACCACGACCTGCGCGGTCACGGCCCCGACGGGCGGCACGGTCTCGAGCGGGACGAGCTGCACCCGGGCCTACGTCGCCCCGTCGACCCCGGGCACCTACACCTTCACCTACACGCGGTCCGATGCCTTCGGCGGGACCTCGCCGTCGGTCACCATCACCATCACGGTCGAGGCGGTGCCCGGCGTGCGGGGCCAGGTGACCTCGGACGAGACCGGCCAGGGCATCGCGGGCGTCACCGTGCGCCTGTACCAGGACGGCATGGGCTTCACCTCCTACTCGGCCGTCACCGACGCCCAGGGCGCCTACGACCTGGGCGACGACATGACGGCCGGGTCCTACCGGGTGATCTTCAAGGACCCGGACCAGGACTACGTCGACGAGTGGTACGACGACTCGCTGGTGCGGTCGACCTCGACGCCGATCACCTTCGTGGCCGGTGAGGAGCTGCTGGTGGACGCCGGGCTGGCCACGGGGGCCGAGATCGACGTGTCGATCTCGAACCCCGGCCCGTTCACGGTCGGGCTCTACAACGCCGCCCCGAGCGGGGCGTCGGCCTACCGGTCGGTGCCCAACGTGGCCGGCTCGACGACCTTCCGAGGCCTTCCGGCCGGCACGTACTACGTCTCGGTGACCGACCCGGCGGACCTGCTGGCCCAGGAGTGGTCGGGGAACCAGACCGTGCGGGCGTCCGCCGGGGGCGTCCCCGTGGCCACCGGCGAGACCGTCGAGACGTCGTTCACGCTCGCGACCCGGAACACCATCGCCGGCACGATCATCGACTCCGAGGGCCCGGTGCCCCTGCTGACCGTCCAGGCCTACGGCGCCACGTCGGGGGCGTTCGTGAAGTCGACCAAGACCGACGCCCAGGGTGAGTACGTCCTGCGGGACCTGGCGCCGGGTGGCTACAAGCTGGCCTTCCGGGATGCCACCGGCGCCCATCCGGTGACGTGGTTCGGAGGGGCCGACGTCATCGGCTCGGCCGCGGCGGTCACCATGGCCGGCGGCGGTGCCCTCACCGCCGACGAGGAGATCCCGCTGGTCGCCACCGTGTCCGGCACGGTCACCGGCGGGCCCGGTGGCCTCGCGCCGTTGGTGGGCGCCAAGGTCACGCTGTACCGGAACGGTGCTGCGGTGAGGACCTACGTCACCGATGGGACCGGCACCTACCGCGCCACGGGCCTCGCCCCCGGCGACTACGCGGCGCTGTTCACGGCCACCGGCCACCGGTCGGAGTACAACCTCGACCGCCCCCGCAAGGCCGACGCCGACATCGTCATCGTCGGGTCCGGCGCCGAGGTCACGCTCGACGCCACCCTCGCCCCGGTCTGAACCCGGTGGCGGAGCGCCCCGCCCGCCCTTCGCAACCAGGCGATGGCCGCACCCGGTCAGAGAGTGACCGCTCTTCGTGAGATTTATCCTGGCACCAGCACGATACGTGCGCCTACACTTCGATCGTCGCTCCTCACCGGAGGTGGCGGTGGCGCCACCAGCGATGGTGGCCGACGGACCCCGGGGGGTTGACCACATGAGTCGGACGCAGTCTGTGCGCTCGCACGCATCGGTAGGGGTGACGCTGCTGCTGGCCGTCACCGCCATCCTCGGCGGGATGGTGGCCACGCTGGCCCCGACGCCCGCCGGAGCGGCCTACGGGTCCTCCGCCGCCAGCTTCTCGGGCCTCAACTGCACCGGCTGGACGGCGGCCACGACGCCTGCGGGCGCCATCGCGGCGGACTTCACCATCGCCGGTGGCGGCGGCCGGGGCGGCGGCGAGGCCCCCGAAGACGACAACAAGGGCAACCCCGGTGGGGCCGGCGGCCGGGTCATCGGCCGGATCGCCATGGAGGCCGGCGAGAACGTGTACGCCTGGCAGGGCTGCGCCGGCAACTCGACCACGGGCGCCCAGGGCTACTCCGACGGCGGTGACGGCAGCGGTGCCGGTGGCGGTGCCTCGGCGCTGTGCGTCGGCACCTCGACGTCGACCTGCACGGTGATCGCCATCGCGGGCGGCGGTGGCGGCGGTGGCCGGGCGTCCGACAACGGTGCCGGTGCCTGCTCGTCGGGCAACGACGGCGGCGACGGCGGTGCCGCCAACGCCGGGACACAGGCCTCGGGGCAGAACGGCGGCACCGGCGATGGCGGCGGCGCCGGCCAGACCGGCGGCGGTGGCGAGCCCGGTCGCGGGGGCGGCGGTGGCGGCGGCACCGGTGTCGCCGGCGAGGGCGGCTCGGCCGCCGGCAACAACACCGGTGGCCTCGGCGGCAAGGTCCCCAGCAACAACCAGAGCCCCCTCGGCGGCAACGGAGGGAGCTCCGGCGTCCCGAGCCGGACCGGCGGCAGCGGCCACGGCGGCGATCGCAGCGCGACCAACAGCATCGACGGCGGTGGCGGTGGCGGCGGCTACACCGGCGGCGGCGGTGGTGCCGGCGGCGCCCGTCGCGGCGGGACCATCTGCTACTCGACCTTCAGTGGGGCCGGGGGCGGTGGCGGTGGGTCGTCCTGGGCGATCAGCGACGTCACCAACCGCAGCATGGACTCCTCCGGCGGTGCGGGCGGTGGCCAGGGCAACGGGGCCGGCGGTG
>DATHEV010000587.1:0-2359 GCA_035318405.1 Iamia sp. | reverse complement strand
TGGTCCGGCCCTCGGCCGCCCCGTAGTCCCATTCGAGGAGGTCGTCGACCACCTCGTCGACCTCGATCCCGGCCAGCTCGGCGGTCCGCCGGGCGCGGACCAGCGGGCTCGACCAGACGGCCGCCACGGCGTCCAACGGCAGATGGCGGCGGAGAGCGGCGGCGCGGGCCTCGCCGTCGGCGTTGAGGGGGACGTCGCTGCGACCGGTGTGGCGGCGCTGGGCGGCCCAGTCGGTGTCGCCGTGGCGGACGATCAGGAGCCGCGTGCTGGTCACAGGTCTCGTCCTAGTCGGAGAAGGCGGCCTGGGCGTCGCGGTGGCCCAGGCCCGGCAGGTCGGGGTCGGGCACGCCGTGGTCGATCACGTGGCGGGCGCCCTGGACCACGGCGCCGTAGGCCGCACTCGACAGCCCGCTCCCGAGCGACACCCGGCGCACGCCGGCCTCGGTCATCTCCGCCACCGACAGCCCGCCCGGGAACAGGATGCAGTTCACGGCCGTGCCCGTCTCGGCCACGATCCGCGCCGTCTGGGCCGCATCGAACAGGCCGGGGGCGTAGACGACCTCGGCCCCGGCGTCGCGGTAGGCGACCAGCCGCTCGATGGTGGCGTCGAGGTCGTCGAGGCCGTGGAGGTGGTGCTCGCAGCGCGCCGTGAGGACCATCCCGTTCTCGGCGGCCGCGCCCACGGCGGCCTCGACCCGGGCCACGGCCTCGGGGAGCGGGGTGATGGCATCGGCGGCCGGGTCCCAGTCCTCGATCGAGCAGCCCGACGCCCCGGCCTCGCCCAGCAGGCGGACCGTCTCGGCCACCCCGGCCGGGTCGTCGGCGAAGCACCGCTCGGAGTCGACGTGGAGGGGCAGGTCGGTGGCCGGCGCCAGGTCGGCCACGTGGGCCAGGAGGACGTCGCGGTCGATGCCCATGTCCATCAGGCCCCGGCTGTTGGCCAGCCCGGCGCTGGTGGTGGCCAGCGCCTCGAAGCCCAGGCTGGCCAGGATGCGGGCCGAGCCCCGGTCGAAGGGGTTGGGGATGACGAAGGTGCCCTCCCGGTGCAGGTCACGGAGGCGGTCACGACGAGCGGCGAGGTCCATCCCCGGAGCATCGCATGACCCTGTGACAGTGAGAGGCCGGTACGGTCGGAGATCGTGCGCTCCGCCCGGGTGATCCCCTGTCTCGACGTCACCGGTGGGCGGGTGGTCAAGGGCACCAACTTCGTGGGCCTGCGCGACGCCGGCGACCCGGTCGAGCTGGCCGCCCGCTACGACGCCGAGGGCGCCGACGAGCTGGTCTTCCTCGACATCACGGCCAGCTCCGACGAGCGCGAGACCATGGTCGAGGTCGTGGCCCGTACGGCCGAGGAGGTGTTCATCCCCCTCACCGTCGGCGGCGGCATCCGCACCGCCGAGGACGCCCGTCGCATGCTCCGCGCCGGGGCCGACAAGGTGTCGCTCAACACCGCCGCCATCGTCCGGCCCGAGGCCGTCACCGAGGTGGCCACCGAGTTCGGGTCGCAGTGCGCGGTCGTGGCCATCGACGCCCGGCGCCGGGTGACCGACGACCCGACCCAGGGCTGGGGCGTCTTCACCCACGGCGGGCGCCACCCGACCGAGCTCGACGCCGTCGCCTGGGCCGTCGAGGCCGTCGAGCGGGGCGCGGGCGAGATCCTCCTCACGTCGATGGATCGCGACGGCACCCGCGACGGCTTCGACGTCGAGCTGACCCGGGCCGTCAGCGACGCCGTCACCGTCCCGGTGATCGCCAGCGGCGGCGTGGGCACGCTCGACCACCTGGTCGACGGGGTGATCCAGGGCGGCGCCGACGCCGTGCTGGCTGCCTCGATCTTCCACTGGGCCGAGCACACGGTGGCCGAGGCCAAGGCCGTCATGGCGGCGGCGGGGATCGTGGTCCGGCCGCCGGGGTGACCGCCGTCGACGAGGCCGAGGCCGCCGAGGGCGCCGGGCGGATCCCGTTCTGGTGGGTCGTCGGCGCTGCCCTGGTGGTGGCCGTCGGCGTGCGGCTGGCCTACACGGCCGGCTCGACGGTGCCGTCGGAGCCCGGCTTCCTCGTCAGCTACGACCCGATCTACTACCACCAGCAGGCCCTGGCGGTGGCCGACGGTCACGGGTTCATCGCCCCGTACCGCACCGACGCCGCCCCCAGCGCCGACCACCCGCCGCTGCTGGTCCTCGTGCTGGCGGCGGCCTCCGAGCTGGGGCTGTCGTCCTTCGGCGCCCACCGGGCCATCACCGCCCTGATCGGAGCGGCCATCGTCCCGCTGCTCGCCCTGCTGGGCCGGCGCCTGGCGGGGCCCCTGGCCGGGATGATCGTGGCCGGCCTCGCCGCCGTGGCCCCCGTGCTGTGGGCC
>DATHEV010000586.1:0-2629 GCA_035318405.1 Iamia sp. | reverse complement strand
GCGATCGGTCCGTAGCCGCAGCCGAGGTCGAGCAGCACCCGGTCGGACGCCGACGGCTGGGCCACGTCCTCGAGCAGCACGCGGGTGCCGGGGTCGACTCCACCGGACGAGAAGACGCCGGCATCGGTCCGCAGCACGTGGGCGTGGTCGGCCTCCGGGAGCTCCAGCCGAGCCCGGCCCGGCTTGGACCGGGCCGTGGGCTGGGCCGAGAAGTAGTGGTCGTCGACGGGCACCGTGTCGACCGTAGGCGTTCCGATAGCGTGGGAGCCCATGGCTGCCTACGACATCCGGATCATCGGCGACCCGGTCCTGCGCGAGGTCGCCACCGACGTCACCGACATCGACGGCGCGCTGGTCAAGGTGGCCGAGGGCATGGTCGACGCCATGTACCGGGCCGACGGTCTGGCCGTCGCCGCCCCCCAGGTCGGGGTGCGCAAGCGGGTCGTCGTCTACCACCTGCCCGACGACCCCGAGCCCCTCACCATCGTCAACCCCCGCATCGAGGAGTACGGCGACGACGAGTGGCTCTACTCCGAGGGCTGCCTGTCGATCCCCGGCCTCTACTGGGAGATCACCCGGCCCAAGACCGTGCACGTCGTCGGGCTCGACCTCGACGGCAACCAGGTCTCGATCGAGGCCGACGAGCTGGCCGCCCGCATGTACCAGCACGAGATCGACCACCTCGACGGCGTGCTGATGACCGAGCGGCTCGACGACGACCAGAAGACCGAGGCCAAGCGGGCCGTGCGCGAGCTGATGCTGGCCCGTGGCGACGGTGCCGTGTCCGATGGCCCCGGCCTGCTCCTCCCCTGATCTGAACTCTCCCTCCGAGTCGATGCGTTGAGCGACATGACTGCCGTCCCCCCGCGCCACCCGCGCCGCCTGGTGTTCCTCGGCACCCCGGCGGCCTCGGTCCCGGCCCTGCGCGCCCTCGTGGCCGCCGGGTTCGACATCGCCCTCGTGGTGTCCCAGCCGGACCGGCGCCGCGGCCGCGGTGGGGCCACGAGCCCCTCGCCGGTGAAGGCGGCCGCCGTCGAGCTGGGGCTGCCCGTCACCGACCAGGTCGACGACGCCCGCGCCGTCGGGGCCGACCTCGGCGTGGTCGTCGCCTTCGGCGAGATCCTCCGGGCCGATCTGCTGGCCGCGCTGCCCATGGTCAACATCCACTTCTCGCTGCTGCCGCGCTGGCGGGGCGCGGCGCCGGTCGAGCGAGCCCTGCTGGCCGGGGACGAGCGGACCGGCGTCTGCATCATGGAGGTGGTCGAGGCGCTCGACGCCGGCGCCGTCCACGCGGTGGCCGAGATCCCGATCGGCTCCGACGCCACCGCCGCCGAGCTGCGCGACGAGCTGGCCGAGGTCGGCGCCCGTCTGCTCGTCGAGACGCTGACGGCCGGCCTGGGCGAGCCGACGCCGCAGGACGGCGAGCCCACCTACGCCAAGAAGATCACGCCCTTCGTCCTCGAGCTCGACTGGACCCGGCCGGCGGCCGAGCTGCACCGCGTCGTCCGCGTCGGCGGCGCCTGGACGACCTTCCGGGGCAAGCGCCTCCGCGTCTGGGAGGCGCACCTCGCCGGGCCCGACCTCGACCCGCCTCTTGCCGGGCCACCCGCGACCGTCCGGCTCGAAGGTGGTTGGCCGGTGGTGGCGACGGGGGAGGGCGGTCTCGTGCTCGACGAGGTCCAACCCGAGGGCAAGGGCCGCGTGCTCGGCCCCGCCTGGGCCAACGGCGCCCGCCTCGCCCCCGACGACGTCCTTGGCGACGGGGTCTCGGAGCATGAGTGAGCGAGCGCACCAGACAGCACAGCCGTGTCTTCGGCGAGCGGAGCCGGCGTGCCGGTCATCGGCGCCCCGCTGGCCGACGATCGCCAGGCATCTCCGAGGTCCTGGGAACGTGACCGACCGATGACCGACTGGAACGGGCCCAAGGCGCCGGACGAGATCCACCTCGAGCGGACCAGTGGAGCCGCCCGCCGCAAGGCCAAGAAGGTCCGCAAGGCGCGCGCCGATGCGGCCGAGGCGGCGAAGACCCGCAGCCCGCGCCCGTCGGGCCCGTCCGGGGCACGATCCTCCGGCCCCCGCACCACGCGCCCCCGCGGCCCGCAGCCGGGCGAGGGACGCGCCGCCGACGGCAGCGACGAGCGCCCGCCCGACGCCCGCCGGGCGGCGGTCGAGGCCCTGGTCCGCATCGAGGAGGGGGGCGCGTACGCCAACCTGGCCCTCGGGCCCGTGCTCGAGCGGTCGGGGCTCGACACCCGCGACCGGGGCCTCGTGACCGAGCTCGTCTACGGCACGACCCGCATGCGCCGCGCCTGCGACTGGCTGGTCGACCGCTACGTCACCGGCACCCGCCCGCTCGACGCCCGCACCCGCTCGGCGCTCCGCCTCGGCGCCTACCAGCTCGTCGTCCTGGGCCAGCCGCCCCACGCCGCCGTCACCACCGCGGTCAGCGCCGCGCCGAAGCGCTCCCGGGGCCTCGTCAACGCCGTGCTCCGCAAGGTGGCGGCCGAGCACGAGGAGAACGGGACCGTCTTCCCGGACCCGGCCACCGCCCTCAGCTACCCCGACTGGATCCTCGAGCGGCTCACCGCCGACCTCGGCTCCGAGCGGGCCGTGGCCGCGCTCGAGGCCA
>DATHEV010000585.1:0-5103 GCA_035318405.1 Iamia sp. | reverse complement strand
ATGATCAGCCCGCCGACCAGGAAGATCGGCACCATGAGCACCATCCCCCAGCGGATGCCCCAGCGGTCGGCGATGGCCCCGAGGATGGGCAGGAAGACCAGCCCCGGCATCACCCACAGGGCACCGACCGAGAACCCGATGGAGCGGGCGCGGGGCGGGATGGCCAGGGAGAGCGAGGCCAGGATGCCCGGGCCCAACACGGCCAGGCTGCCGGCGATCACCACGTTGGCAGCGATGGCGACGACGATGTTGGGCGCCAGGGCGAACACGAACAGGGCGCCGGACACCACGAAGGCCACCACCGAGAGGAACCGCATCACCAGGCTCGTGTCCTTGGCCATGAGCCGGGTGGCGACGCGGGCGCCGATGATCACGCCCGCCAGCTGGGCCGGCTCGACGCCGGCGGCCACGAAGCCCCGGGCCTTCTCGTCGAGGTCGAACTGCTCCTCGTACATCAGGGCGGCCAGCGAGACGAAGCCGATCAGCGAGGCGCCGAGGAACGGGAGGCTGTACCAGATCCGCCGCAGGGTCTCGATCTTCCAGACCATCCGCCAGCCCTCGCCGAACGAGGGGGCCACCTCCTCGGTGGCGATGACCGCCTCGCTGGCCCCCATGGCCCGGCGCTCGTGGCCACCGCGCACCGGCTCCTTGAGCCAGAAGGCCAGCCCGACGAAGAGGATGGTCGGCACGACGAAGACGAGGAACGGCGCCCGCCACCCGAACTCGGCGGCGAGGAGGCCGGCGGTGAGCGGCCCGAGACAGGCGCCCACGGCGTTGGCGGCGCGGTGGGCCGAGAACACGCGCGCCCTCGCCTCCGGCGCGTAGTAGTCGGCCAGCAGCGAGTTGTGGGTGGGGTCGACGGTGGCCCGGCCGATGCCGGAGCCGGCCCGCACGACGAACAGGAAGATGACGCCCCCGGCCAGCCCGGTCAGGAGCGAGAACAGCCCCCAGAGCGCACCGCCGGCGGCGGCGATGGGCACCCGGGGGTACTTGTCGGCGGCGGAGGCGATGGGGATCTGGAGCACCAGCGCCAGCAGGGTGACACCCGCGATCAGGGTGAGGATCCCCTGGGTCCCGAGCCCGAACTCCTTGCGGATCTCGGGCAGGAGGATGCCGAACGCGGTGCGGTCGAGCTCGTCGACGGCGTTGAGCCCGAACAGCACGACCAGCGGGAGGATCGGTCCCCCGGAGGTGATCTTGCTCATCCAGCCCCGGACGATGCCGCCGGGCGCCGGCGCCGCCTCGGGCGCGGCCGCGGTCGAGGCGCTCACAGCGTGAGCTCCTCGGGGATCTCGGCGGGCGGTGGCGGCGGGCCGTCGGGCGGCTCGTCGTCGGGCGGCTCGTCGTCGGGCTCGAGGAGGGAGTAGTCGCCGTCGGGGGCGACCACACCGGTGATGGGCGGGGGCGGGGCCGGGGCCTCGATCCGGTCGTCGCCCACGAGGCTGGGCACGTGCAGGCCCCGGCGGCGGACGACGGAGCGCAGCCACAGGTCGCGGATCTGGAAGAGCATGCCGCCCAGCCCGGTGGGCAGGACGAGGAGGACGACGAGCACACCGGCCCCGGTGGCCAGGACCTGCCACTCGGCGGGCAGGAACCACTGGGTGCCCCGCAGGTAGACGGCGCCGAGCACGGCCCCGGGGAGCGAGCCGATGCCGCCGATCACCGCCATGGTGAACACGGCGAAGTTCTGGCCCGGGTCGTAGGGGCCGCTGCCGAAGCCCTGCTGGTGGTGGGCGAACAGCCCGCCGGCGAAGGCGGCGATGGCGCCCGACAGGGCGAAGGCGGTGAGCTTGGCCCGCATCGGGCTCACGCCGTAGGCCTCGGCGGCTCGCTCGTTCTCCCGGATGGCCACCAGCACCCGACCCGACCGCGACCGGCGGATGCCCCGGAGGGCGACCGCCGTCAGCCCGAGGCCGGCCAGGGTGACGTAGTAGAGCCGGGTCGGGGACTCGTAGTCGATGAGCCCGAGGATCGGCTGGCGCTCGACCCGGTCGGCGTTGCCCGGCACCCAGTCGAAGAAGCGGTCGTTGAGCAGGTAGGAGGTGGTGGCCAGGGCGAAGGCGAACGTCGTCACCGCCAGGTGCAGCCCGCCGCGCCGGAGGGCGGGCACGCCGACCAGGAGGGCGACCAGCCCTCCGACCAGGGCGGCGAGCAGCAGGCACACGAGCAGGTCGGCGCCGTACACGACGTTGGCCTTGGTCGCCACGACGGCGCCGATGGCGAAGAAGGCGACCTGGCCCAGCGACACCTGCCCGGCCCAGCCGCTCAGCACCACGAGGGACAGGGCGAGGATGGCGTAGATGACCACGGCCGACGCCTTGAGCGAGCGGTCGACGGAGAGCAGGTGGGGCAGCGCCAGCGCCGCCGTCAGCAGCACGCCGCCGCCGATCCAGCGGACGAGGCGGACCTCGGTCTCCTTGCGCAGGACGGCCGGCACCGGGCGGACCTCGTCGGAGGCCTGCCAGCCCGACGCCTCCTCGTCGCCCACGCGGCCCCGCTTGCGCCGCTGGACCACCAGGGCCACGCCGATGACGGCGGCCAGGATGGGGTCGATCAGCAGCGGGCTCGACGCGTTCCACTGCACGCCCAGCTCGAGCACGCCGAGGGCCATGGCGCTGGCCGCGATCAGCGTCAGGTTCGTCATCCGCCCGATCAGCAGGGCGGCCAGGGCCCGGAGCAGGATCCCGAAGCTGAGGGCCGAGCCCACCGGCAGACCCAGGATCCCGGCCCGGAGGAACGTGGCCACGAAGGCGAGGAGCCCGGCGAGCGCCCACACCAGGGTCTGGACCCGGTGGACGGGGATGCCGAGGAGCGCCGCCCGCTCGGCGCTGGTGGCGCTGGCGCGCACGGCCACGCCCAGCTGGGTCCGCTGGAGGAACCAGGCCAGCGCCGCGATGCAGATGGGCACGGCGACCATGGCGATCACGTCGTTGGCGTTGAACACCACCCCGCCGAAGGTGAAGCTGAGCGTGAACGGTGCCTCGATGCGGGGGGCCAGGACCCGCTCGTCGGTCCACAGCCGCGGCATCAGCAGGGCGCAGGCGGCCAGGATCTGGGCCAGGCCGAGGGTGGCCACGGTGAGGATGAGCCGGGGGGCGTGCCGGAAGCGGCGGATCACGGCCGCCTCGACGAGACCGCCGACCAGCAGGGCGGCCAGCAGCCCGGCGGGCAGGGCCAGCCAGTAGCTCCAGCCCCACGCCGTCATCAGCATCAGCACCAGGACGGCGGGCACGCCGCCCAGGTCGGCCTGGGCGAAGTTGAGGATGCGGTTCGACCGGTGGATCAGGGCCATCCCCAGCGACACCAGGGCGGTGAGGCCGCCGATGACGACGCCCCGGATGAAGATGCCCGAGGGCACCGGGTACAGGGCCAGCTGGAGGGCGATGATGGCCAGCGGCGGGCCGACCGTGGGGAGCAGAGCCCGGAGCCGGTCGGCCGGGGCGGTGCCCCGGCGCGGTCCCGGTGTCTCGGACGCGAGCTCCACCGTGGGTGCGGTCACGCGTGGTCACCCCTGGTCTGCGGCACGCGGCCCCCTGTGGTTGTCGGTCGTGTTCGTCCGTCGCTGGTCATGACGTCCCACGTGTCAAGGGCCACATGTGACGGCCGTCTCCGATAGTAGTATCGGATCGACCGCGCGCAAGGACGCACGCCAGGGGGAGCCGTCATGGCCGAGCACACCGACACCGTCACCGAGGTCACCGACCCCGCCGACAGCACGCGGGAGCGTCTGATCCGGGCCGCCATCGACATCGTCGCCACCGAGGGTGTCGCCGCCCTCACCACGGTGAACGTCTGCCGCCGGATCGGCATCGCCCAGTCCAGCTACTACACCCACTTCGCCAGCCGCGACGAGCTGCTCCAGGCCCTCGCCGAGCGGGGGGCGGCGGCGACCCGGCGCACCAACCGGGCGGCTCGGCTCCAGCTGGCCGAGCACCCCGACCGGGCCCACCTGCGCGACAGCATGCGGGCCCCGCTGGACCTCATCCGCTCCCACCCCGAGATGTTCCGGCTCGGCCGCCAGATCCGCCACGAGCCGCCGTCGACCGCTCTCGGGGCGCACGCCCGGGCCATGGCCGCCGCCAACCGCTCCGAGCTGGCCGACGACCTCATGGACATGGCCGGCCAGGACGACCCGGCGGTGCGCCACCGCTACGAGATGGTGGCCGACTGCATCGACGCCATGGTCTCGACCCTCGGCGAGGGCCACATCGAGGGCCGCTACCCCGACCTGGAGGAGGTCATCGACCTCCTCGCCATCTACGCCGCCGGCAACGCCCGCCTGAGCGAGTGGCTGGGGTGGGCCGCGCCCGAGCGCTGATCCCCCGCCCCGGCGGTCGCGTTACGGTCGTCGGCCGTGCCCACCTCCAAGGACCTGTTCAGCATCGAGGGCAAGACGGCCCTCGTCACCGGCGGCAGCCGCGGCATCGGCCTCATGATCGCCCGCGGCTTCGTCGAGGCCGGAGCCTCGGTCGTCATCTCCAGCCGCAAGGCATCGGTGTGCGAGCAGGTGGCGGCCGAGCTGTCGGAGATCGGCGAGTGCCGGGCCGTCCCCGCCGACCTGTCGCGGGAGGACGAGTGCCGTCGTCTCCTCGACGAGGTCGCCACCGGCACCGACGCCCTCCACATCCTGGTCAACAACGCCGGCGCCACGTGGGGCGCCCCGCTGGCCGAGTTCGACGACGCCGCCTGGGACCGCACCCTCGACCTCAACGTCAAGGGCGTGTTCCACACCACCAAGTTCGCCCTGCCGCTGCTCGAGGCCGGCTCGGCCGACGGCGACCCGTCCCGCGTCATCAACATCGGCTCGATCGACGGCATCCACGTGCCGATCCTCGAGACCTACTCGTACTCGGCCAGCAAGGCCGCCGTGCACCAGCTCACCCGGCACCTGGCGGCCAAGCTCGCCCCCCGCATCACCGTGAACGCCATCGCCCCCGGCCCCTTCGAGTCGAAGATGATGGCCGCCACCCTCGCCGCCGCCGGCGACCAGATCGCGGCGTCGGCCCCCATGAGGCGCATCGGCCAGCCCGACGACATGGCCGGCACGGCGATCTTCCTCGCCTCGCGGGCCAGCGCCTACATCACCGGCACCGTCATCCCCGT
>DATHEV010000584.1:0-2975 GCA_035318405.1 Iamia sp. | reverse complement strand
GGACTGAGCAGTGTGCCAGGCCGCCGGGGGGCTGGGTTCAGCCCGCGGCCTTGGACAGGAAGCGGTCGCGCTCGACGACGACGCGGGTGACCCGGCCCGCGGCCACGAGGCCGCGGAGGTCGCTCACCGAGACGGTGAAGGTGAGGCGGCGGCCCTCGATCTTCTCCAGCGTGGCGTCGGCGGTGACGGCGCCGCCGACGGCGGTGGGGGCGAGGTGGTCGATCTGGACCCGCATGCCCACCGAGGTCTGCGTGGCGGCCAGGGCCGAGCCGAGGGCGGCGATGGCGGCCTGCTCGACGAGGGCGACGACCCGGGGGGTCGCGAGCACGGGCACGTCGCCCGAGCCGAAGGCCTGGGCCGTGTCGTCGGCGGCCACGTCGAGCGTGGCCGTTCCGGTCAGGCCCGGGCGGATCGAGGGAGCGAGGGCCGGGCTGCTGGGCACGGCTGCGTACGCTACGCCTCCCCTCGAGCCAGCGGGCAAACCCGCGAACCCGACCGGTCAGATGGCCGCCAGGACCGGGCCTGGCACCGGGTCCCCGGGGACCGTCGGTACGCTGCCCCGATGATCGACGAGGCCGTCCTGTCCAAGGTGCTGGCCACCGCCCTGGAGGGCGGGGGCGACTTCTCGGAGGTCTTCGCCGAGGACAAACGGGCCACGTCCGCGGTGCTGGACGACGGCCGCATCGAGGAGCTCTCGTCGGGCCGCGACCGAGGGGCCGGGATCCGGGTCATCAGCGGTGACACCACGGGCTATGCCCACACCTCCGACCTGTCCGAGCCGGGGTTGTTGGCGGCGGCAACGGCCGCCGGGGCGGCGGCTCGTCGGGGTGGGGGCGGCGCCACCGTCGTCGCCCTCGACCGGGTGGCTTCGCGGCACCCGTCGACCGTGGCGATCTTCCCCGAGGACGTCCCCAAGGCGAAGAAGGTCGAGCTGCTGCACCGGGCCAACGAGGCGGCCCGCGCCGCCGACGGCGCCGTCACGCAGGTGAGCGCCCGCTACGGCGACAGCCGGCGGCGGATCCTGGTGGCCAACAGCGAGGGCCTCCTGGCCGACGACGACCAAGTCCGCACGCTCTTCTCGATCGGGGTCGTCGCCACCGGCGACACCGGCATGCAGACCGGCCGTCAGAGCCTCGGCCACACCGTCGGCTTCGAGCTGTTCGACCGCTACGAGGTCGAGGACCTGGCCCAGAAGGCCGCCGGCCGGGCCATCACCAAGCTCGGCGCCCGGCCCGCCCCGTCGGGCGAGATGCCCGTCGTGATCGGGCGCGGCGGCGGTGGCGTCCTCTTCCACGAGGCGTGCGGCCACGGGCTCGAGGCCGACCTCGTGTCCAAGGGCGCGTCGGTCTACAAGGACCGGGTCGGCCAGCAGGTGGCCTCGCCGCTCGTCACGCTGATCGACGACGGCACCGTGGCCGACGAGTGGGGCTGCTTCGGCATCGACGACGAGGGCAGCCCGTCGCAGCGCAACGTGCTGATCCAGGACGGCGTGCTGACCGACTACATGTGGGACCACACCCGCTCGCGCAAGGAGGGCCGGCCCCGCTCGGGCAACGGCCGCCGCCAGAGCTACCAGCACCTCCCGATGGTGCGGATGACCAACACGTTCCTCACCAACGGCACCGACGACCCGGCTGACATCATCGCCAGCACCGACCACGGCGTGTACGTGGCCCAGCTCGGCGGCGGCTCGGTCAACACCGCCACCGGCGACTTCGTCTTCGGGATGTGGGAGGCCTATCTGATCGAGGACGGCGAGATCACCGAGCCGCTGCGCGAGGGCAACCTCATCGGCAACGGCCCCAAGGTGCTGGTCGACATCGATGCCCTGGGCAACGACTTCGCCATGGGCTCGCCCGGGACGTGCGGCAAGGACGGCCAGGGCGTCCCGGTGGGCGACGGCGTCCCGACCCTCCGGGTCCGCAGCGGCCTCACCATCGGCGGGACCGCCGCATGAGCGCCCCCAACCTCTCCAACCTTGGACGGAACCACGCCGCGTGCGGCGGAGTCGGTCCAAAGGTCGCGTCGTGAGCGCCTCGGCCCGTGGCGGTGACCTGACCGACATCGCCGACCGGGTCGTCGGGTGGGCGGCCGACGGCGAGGAGGTCGAGGCCGTCGTCGGGCGCAGCCGCCACACCGAGGTGCGGGCCTACCAGTCCGACGTCGAGTCGCTGTCGTCGGCCGAGACCATGGGCGTCGGCATCCGGGTCGTGCTCGGCGACCGCCAGGGCTTCGCCTACGCCGCCACCTTCGACGACGAGGTGCTGGCCGAGACGCTGGCCGAGGCGCGTGACAACGCCAGCTTCGCCACCCCCGACCCTCATGTCGGGCTGGCGGCGCCGGATGGTGTCCCGGTGCCCGAGCTCGACCTCTTCCGCCCGTCGCTGCTCGACATGCCGACCGACCGCAAGATCGAGCTGGCCCTCGAGCTGGAGGCCGCGGTCAAGGCCGCGGATGATCGGATCTCGGGCGTCGAGTCGGCCGAGTTCGTCGACGCCATGGGCGAGTCGTGCGTCGCCTCCACCACCGGCATCCGGTCGGAGTCGGCGTCGACCGCCTGCTACGTCGCCGTGTCGTGCCTGGCCGAGGCGGACGGCGTGACCCAGACCGGGTTCGGCTTCTCGGTGGGCCGCGAGCTCGACGACCTCGTCCTCACCGACGCCTCCGACGACGCCGTCATGCGGGCCACCCGGCTGCTCGGCGCCACCAAGCCGGCCAGCACCCGCACCACGATCGTCCTCGACCCGTACGTCACCGCCCAGGTCATCGGCATCATCGGCTCGACGCTGTCGGGCGAGATGGTGCTCAAGGGCCGGTCGCCGTTCGCCGAGCGGCTGGGCGAGGAGGTCGGCTCGTCGCTCGTGACGCTGGTCGACGATGCCACCAACCCGCTGGCCTACACGGCGTCGGCCACCGACGGCGAGGGGCTCGCCAGCCGGCGTACGCCGCTCATCTCCGACGGCGTGCTGCGGTCG
>DATHEV010000583.1:0-2221 GCA_035318405.1 Iamia sp. | reverse complement strand
TGGCGCAACGGCTCGCCGAGGCCGAGTGCCCGGTGGCCGCGCTGGAGCCGCGCGTGGAGCCGCGCCCCTACGAGCGTGACGGGTTCGTGGTCACGCTGTGGACCTACTACGAGACGGTTGGCCCCGACGAGCCCTCGCCCGCCGCGATCGCCGATGCGCTCGAGCGGCTGCACGCCGGGATGCAGCCACTCGAGGTCACGGCGCCGCGCTTCACCGATCGAGTCGCCGAGGCCCAAGAGCTCGTCGCCCGCCGCGCCCTCACGCCGGCCCTCGCCGATGCCGACCGGGAGCTGCTGGACACCACGTTGCGGGACCGGAGACGAGCGATCGGCGACCGCGGCGCACCCGAGCAGCTGCTCCACGGCGAGCCGCATCCGGGCAACGTGCTCAGCACGAGGGACGGGTTGCGGTTCATCGACCTCGAGACGTGTTGCCACGGTCCCGTCGAGTTCGACATCGCCCACGTGACCGCAGCGGCCAGCCAGCGCTACCCGAACGTCGATCACGAGCTGCTCCGCGACTGCCGGGCCCTCGTCCTGGCGATGGTCGCGGCGTGGCGTTGGGATCCCGGCGACCAGCTCCCCGAGGGGCAACGGGCCGGGCACGAGCTCCTCCGCGCCCTCCGCGAGGGTCCACCGTGGCCGACGCTCGACGAGGTGTGGCCGACGGGGTGATCAGTGGCGCCGACCGCGCCCACCCAGGAGGGCCCGCTCACCGACGACGAGAATGTCCGCATCGCCACCCTCGACACCGGATGTTCTTCGACCAGGGCGACCCCCGCCGCCTTGATGTCCGTCGGTAATCGCCTGCTCGCTCACCTGAGGCGGCGCTACGGCATCGACGCCGTGGCGGCGACGAAGATCAACCAGCACTACGACGTGTTTCGCATCGACCGTCGCGACGGCGCTTCCGCCGTGCAGCGACGCCGGGGAGACCCTGTCCGTCACGGTTGACCGGGTGCACCCCTTAGGGTGCGCCGATGTTGCGTACGTCACACCATCGGCGGAGCGTGGGGCCGGCTGTGGTCGTGGTGACGATGCGCCGATGGAGGCAGGGCGTCCCGCCGATCCCCCGACAGTCGCGGAGGACGAGGCCGCACCGCTCCACGGCGAAGCGGACGACATCTGGGGGGCGTCGGGCTCGCTCCGCATCTGGCGAGATTTCGCTGACATCGTGGTGACCGTTGACATCGCGGCGGAGGAGCGGCGGGATGCTGGCGACTTCAAGGACATGGCGAACCGGGTCGTCTTGGCCGACATCACCGAGGTGTTGTGGAGCCGCCACGACTTCGGCGTCGAAAGGGTCACTCTTGCGAACCACGCTTGGCTCGACGATCAGCGTCTGGTGCTCGGCGACTCGGCGTGGCTCGAGGTGGGCCACCAGTACCTCGTCGCTCTGTTCCGGACGATCGACGGTCAGGACTGGGGTGAGCTGGGCACCGATGCCACGTTCCCTCTGGCCAATGGGCGCGTCGCCCCTGTCGACGACCCTGGTCTGCTCGCCCAGGAGCTGCGTGGGCTGCGTCCCGGGCAGATTGCCGACCGGCTGCACGCCTTCCGGCCCGACCCGACCATCGAGCGCTATGCCGACTACCCCCCATTCATCCGGCGCGAGCTGGTCCTGGCGGAGAGCGGTGAGAACCCGAACGCCGACGAGCCGGGGGCCGAGCCGGTCTACGAGGACCCCGACCCGCCCACCCCAGACGACTACCCAACAACGACCGTCACCCCCCGGTAGGGCTCGTCAGCCCCAGGTCGGCGCCTGGCCCGTCACCTGCATGTCAGACCACTCGCGCTCCGAGAGCACGTTCACCGCGCCCCAGATGGTCCCGTCCTGCGGCACCACCAGGGTCTTCTCGCTCATGATGCCCTCGATCTCCAAGGTAGCGACCACCGATCCCGCGGGGATGCCCGAGTAGCCGAAGCTGAACACGTCCGGGCCCGTGAAGCAGTCGTCGTCAGGGGGGACGTCGATGTCGAGCGCTGAGCGCCCGTCGATCGAGATCTGGACCCTCTCGACGGTCGGTTCGCTGTTCAGGACCTGGATCACGAGGGGGGGTGTTCGCCCCAGGCTCAGATCCTCGACGACGAGCGGCCCCCGGTAGGCGATGTCGGCCTCTCGCTCGACGAGCTCGCCGGTGGGACGACACTCGGGCAGCGTCACCTCTTCACCACAGGCTGTTGCGGGCAGGGTCAGGGCGGCCATCAGCGCGCAGAGCACA
>DATHEV010000582.1:0-4891 GCA_035318405.1 Iamia sp. | reverse complement strand
AAGCGCCGATAGGAGCGCAGCCGCTCCTCGGCCACGTCCAGCGGCGACAGGGCCGCCCCGGCGCTGCCGGTCGTGAGGTTGGCGACCCGCACGGAGGGATCGATGCCGAGGCGGTGGCGTCGGGAGGCGGCGAAGGAGATGGTGACGTCCTCGCCCCAGGAGTAGCCGACGAACCGCTCGGCCAGCGGGGCCACCTCGGCGTACACGTCCCGGCGGAACACGGTGAGGCCACCGCTCAGCACCGGGCTCTCGACCGGCTCGGCGGCGACGGCAGCCTGCTGGCGGGGGTCGCGGAAGATGCCCCGGAACAGCACCGGCTTGATCGCCCGGTAGGCGCGGGAGTTGCGGGCGTCGTCGACGACCACGCCGCAGGCCCCGCCCCAGCCCCGCTCCTCGGCCCGCCGGACCAGGCCGGACAGGTGCCCCTGCTCGAAGCGGATGTCGTCGTCGACGAAGCCGAGCCAGGTGGTGGCGGCGCCGGTCGAGCCGAGGCGGCGGGCCCGGGCGCAGCCGATGCGCGCGGCGACCAGCTCCTCCTCGACGGGGACGCCGATGGTGGCGCCGGCGGCGACGAGATCGTCGGTGACCACCGGCGGGCTGTCCTGGGTCACCACGGTGACCCGGGCCAGCCGGGGCTCGTCGTCCAGCAGCGCCCGCACGACGTCGACGACCGAGGCCCGGCCGACGGTGGGCACCACGACGTGGAGGTCGCGCAGCCCCTCGGCCGCCGAGTCCAGGGTGAAGGGCCGGACCCCGACGGGGGGCGCCAGCCGGTGGCGCACCGCGCTGCGGGCCCGGATGCCGGTGCGGGCCACGTGCGACGCGACCCGGCGGGCCGGCGACCAGCCCAGGGCGGCGACCAGGGCCTCGCGGTCGAGCAGCAGGTCGCCGCCCAGCTCGTCCTCGCCGAGGGTGACGGCGTCGTCGCCCCGCACCGGGCCGGAGGTCAGCTCGGGCCAGCGCTCCCGCTGGATCCGGGCGAAGGCCTCGGCCTCCTCGGCCGAGTCGGCCCCGAACACCGGCCCGTAGACCTCG
Organism: Iamia sp.; assembly: GCA_035318405.1. Lineage (GTDB taxonomy): Bacteria > Actinomycetota > Acidimicrobiia > Acidimicrobiales > Iamiaceae > Iamia. The sequence continues at coordinate 3,856 of DATHEV010000582.1, read as the reverse complement.
ATCTCGCGGGCCACGGCCCCGGCGTACCAGATGGCGGTCGAGACCCGGTTGGTGACGACGCGCCGGTGGCGGCCGATCTCGTCGAGCTGGCGGCGCAGGAAGTCGGGCTGCTCGCGCTGCCCGAACGTGATGGTGCGGAAGCCGCGGCTCTCGTAGGCGTCACGCACCTCGGGCTTGCCGTGGTCGAACCAGTACAGGCTGACGGTGACCGGGCCGGCCTCGCGCTCGGCGATCCGCTCGGCCAGCAGGTGGTCGTTGCGGGCGCCGGGCTGCTCCTCCCACCCGTGGAACGGGAAGACGAGCGTGCCCTCGACCTCGTCGGCCGACTTGGTCGGCGGCGACAGGTCGCGGAGGTAGAGGAACGGCGCGCCGATGCCCCGGACGTGGGGGGTGCCGTCGGCGCGGGCCAGATCGAGGGCCCGCCGGCCCCACACCAGCTTGGGGAACCAGGCCGGCAACCAGCTGGTGTCGCGGATGCCGTGGTCGGGGTTCCAGCCGTGCTGGAGCAGGCCCCAGATCGGGGGGTCGCCCTCGAGACCGCACGCCTCGGCCAGCGCCCGGGCATGGCCGTAGTAGTGGTTGCTCGGGTGCACTAGCGGTCCCCGGAGAGGGCGTCGAGCAGCACCTCGCACACCCGGTCGACCTGGTCGAGGGTCAGGTCGGGGTGCAGGGGCAGGCTCAGGGCGCGGGGGGCGAGGGCTTCGGCCGTGGCCAGCCCGCCCGGCGCCACGGCGCACGCCTCGGCCAGCAGGGGAAACCGGTGCAGGGGCTGGAAGTGGACACTGGTGCCGATGCCGGCGGCGCCCAGCTCGCCGACGAGGCGGGCCCGGTCGGTGCCCTCGTCGAGCATCACCACCATCAGGTGGTCGGCGCTGCCGTCGACGGCGACGGCCGGCACCGGACGCAGGCCGGCCGCCCCCTCGAGGTGGGCCCGGTAGCGCTCGACCGCGGCGCGGCGCCGGGCCTGGAGCTCGTCGAAGCGCGACAGCTGGGCCCGGGCCAGGGCGGCGAGCAGGTCGGGGAGGTTGGCCTTGATGCCGATCGAGTCGAGCCCGTACTGGGCGTCGGCGCCGGGCTCGTAGCGTCGCCAGGCGTCCTTGGACAGGCCGTGGAGACGGTGGGTGCGGGCGAAGGCGGCCACGTCGGCGTCGTCGGTGAGCAGCGCCCCGCCCTCGGCCGAGGTGACGTTCTTCGTCGCGTAGAACGACAGGCAGGCCCCGACCGTGCCCCGTCCGGCCAGCGGCCCGCGGTGGTCGACCGTGCCCAGGGCATGGGCCGCGTCCTCGACCACCGGCACGCCGCGGGCGGCGCACATCTCGAGCACCTCGGGGGCCACGCCGACCCCGCCGAAGTGGACGACCACCACGGCATCGAGACCCTCGTCGAGGGCGGCGGCCAGAGAGGCGGGGCTGACGTTGAGGGTGTCGGGATCGACGTCCAACAGGACGGGCTCCAGCCCGGCCCGCAGCGGGGCGGCGGCGGAGGCCACGAACGTCCACGTGGGGACGCCGACCCGCGCCCCGGGCGGCAGCGCCAGCCAGGCGAAGGCGATCTCGAGGGCGGTGGTGCACGACGACACGGCCACCGCGTGGGCGGCGCCGGTGACGGTGCACAGCTCCTCCTCGAGCAGCGCCGACTCGGTGCCGGTGGTGATCCACCGGCTGCGCAGCACGCGGACGACGGCGTCGACCTCCGCCTCGGCGATGGCCGGCACCGCGAACGGGATCGGCTCTCCCATGCCCGCCCCCGTCAGGCCGTCGCCGGGAGCGGCGAGAGCAGCGCCGGCGTCACCGTGCGGTGGAGCCAGGTCTCGTCGCGCCCCAGGAAGCTCTGGACGAGCGACACCACGGTGACCACGTCGATCCGGGCGCAGGCCGAGCGGACGTACCAGGCGTCGATGGCCAGCTTGGCCGGCAGGATCTCGCGCTCGTAGACGCCCTCGGCACCGGCGCCGCGCAGGGCGTCGGCCTCCCACCGGTGGACCAGCACCTGGGTCGGCCCGACGATGCCGGGCGGAGCCTGGAGGACGGCGTCCCAGCGTGGATCGTCGAGGTCGACGTAGCGGGGGTCCTCGGGGCGAGGCCCGATCAGCGCCATCTCGCCGCGGACCACGTTGGCCAGCTGGGGCAGCTCATCGACGCGGAACCGACGCAGCCGCCGCCCGAGGGGCGTGATCCGGTCGTCGTCACCGCTCGACAGCGCCGCGCCGCCGGCCAGCCCGTCGGGCCCGGCCGGGCGCATGGTCCGCACCTTGGCCATGGCGAAGGTGCGTCCGCCGCGGCCGCACCGGCGGACGCCGAGGACAGCCGGTCGGCCCTCGATCCGGACGAGCCCCACCACCGCGGCGAGCACCGGGGCGAGGGGGACCAGCAGCAGGGCGGCGACGACGCGGTCGACGGCGGTCCGCCGGCGCAGCCAGGCGCTCATCTCGATCGGGTGTCCCCCGACCCCACCGGGTCCGAACCCCCGCGCTCCGAGCGCCCACGGTCCGCGCCCCCGCGGCCCCGCCAGCGGCCCCGCAGCCCGGACCTGTCCTCGGGCGCGTTCGAGCCGTACCCGATGTAGCCGTAGCCGTAGCCGTACAGCTCGCCGTAGCCGCCGTCGTCGCCGGTGTGGGTCAGCAGCGTGCCCAGCAGGAGGATGTCGAGGCGCTGGAGGAGCTCGACGGCCCGGTGCACCTGGCGGCGGGTCGTCGAGCCGGCCCGGACGACGAACACGACGGCGTCGGCGCTCTCGGAGGCGACCATGGCGTCGGCCACGGGCAGCAGCGGCGGGGTGTCCAGGACGACGTAGTCGTACCGGGCCCGCAGCTCCTCGAAGAAGCCTCGGGTGAAGTTGGGCGAGAGCAGCACCGACGGGTCCGGCGGCCGGGGGCCCGAGGCGATGACCGACAGCCGGGGCTCGGACTCGACCGCCTGCACGGCCTCGTCGAGCTGGGCGTCGCGCAGCAGGACCGAGGTGAAGCCGACGGCGTTGTCGAGGCCGAAGAGGACGTGGAGCGACGGCCGGCGCAGGTCGTTGTCGACCAGCACGACCCGGTGGCCCGAGCGGGCCAGGGCCACGGCCAGGTTGGCGGCCGTGGTGGTCTTGCCCTCGCCCGAGACCGAGCTGGTCACCTGGATCACCGAGACGTCGTGGTCCATGGCCGAGAACTGCACCGATGTGCGCAGCGTGCGGTAGGCCTCGGCCACCGACGAGCTGGGGTCGGTGAGCGAGTGGACGGTGGAGCGGGACCGGGCCCCGAACTCGGGGACGATCGCCAGGGTGGGCAACCCGCCGGCCACCTCCTCCAGGCCTCCCTTGCGGGAGAAGGTGTCGTCGAACTGCTCCTTGATGAAGGCGGCGACGACACCGAGCACGAGACCCATCACCAGGCCCACGGCGGCGTTCTGGACGGGGCGGGGCGAGGCGGGCGACGACGGCACCGACGCCTCGTTCACGACCTGGGCCCCGCCCTGCGAGATGTTCGACGACAGCTCCAGCCGGGACAGGAGGTCCTCGTAGCTGTTGATCCGGGCCTCGAGGGCGGTCCGCTGGGTGTCGATCTGGCTGCTCTCGGCGTCGCGCTGGTCGTTGAACCGCTCGAGGTCGGCCGGGTTGCCGTCGGGTGGGAAGGCGGCGATGAGGGCGTTGATCCGGTCGAGCGGATCGGTGAGCGTGTCGAGCTGCTCCTGGACATCGGCCCGGCGGGCCTGGATGTCCTCGGTGGTCTCCAGATAGGACTCGACCTGGCGATCGCGCCGGATCTCGATGTAGGTGTCGGCGTAGGTGTTGGCCGCCTCGGCGGCCTCGTCGGCGTCGGTGTCCCGGGCCGTGAGGGCCACGACCTTGGTGTCGGGCCGCTGGCGGAACGTGA
>DATHEV010000581.1:0-4876 GCA_035318405.1 Iamia sp. | reverse complement strand
CCCCTCCGCACGGCTACCGTCGCATCCGTGTTCGCCCGCGGATCAGGTTCCGAGAGCCGCGTCGGATGGTTCCGCCTCGGCCAGGTAGAGGTCACCACCACCGCGCTGCTGGTCTTCCTCGGCGCCTTCTCGATGCTCGTGTGGGTGGCCAACATCCGCGCCCTCGACCCCCTTGTGTTCGACGCCCAGGCGGTGCGCGACGAGGGTGAGGTCTGGCGGATCGTCACCTGGCCCTTCGGCGAGCCGCTCTCGATCTTCGCGGTGATCGGCCTGGCCTTCTTCTGGTTCGTGGGCCACATGGTCGAGGACCAGACCAGCCGCAAGCGGTACGCCACGCTGGTCGCGATCATGGTCGTCGTCCCGGCGGCCCTGGTCAGCCTGACGGCGGCGACCGCCGAGACCGGCTACGCCGGGGGCCTGAGCCTCCTCGGGCTGGCCTTCCTCGTGGTCATCGCGGTGAAGGATCCGACGCTGCCCATGCTCTTCGGCATCCCGATCTGGGTCATCGCCGCGGTCATCGTGGGCGTGAACGCCCTCACCGCCCTGGCCTACCAGGCCTGGGGCGCGCTGTTCCTGCTCCTCCTCTGCATCGCCATCGCCCTGATCGGCTGCGCCGCCATCGGCGTCCTGCACCCCAACCAGCTCGCCTGGGTGCGACGCCTGAAGGACGCCCCCGGTCCCCGCTCCCGGGGCACGCGGGCCAAGGGCCGGCGGCCCAAGAGCCCCCGGGGCACCGTGACGCAGGGGCCGTGGAGCTCGCCGTCGGGGTTCTCGCCCTCCGGTCCCTCCCGCCTCGAGCAGGCCGAGCTCGACGTCCTGCTCGACAAGATCGGCCAGTCCGGCATCGACTCGCTCAGCAAGGACGAGCGGCGCCGGCTCGACGAGCTGAGCCGACGGATGCGCGACACCTGAGGAACCCGGCAGCGCGCCAGGCCCCCAGGCGCGGTGTCCTCAGTAGCTGCCGGTCGCGACCCGGCGGGCGAAGGCGTCGCTGCCGGCCAGCGACCGGACCAGCGTCTCGGCCGTGGTCCCGGCGTCGATCAGCGTGGTCCACTGGAGCCGCTCCCCCGCCGTCGGGATCCGCCCGATCAGCTGGGCGAAGGCCCACGAGACGGTCACGTCCGCCCGGGTGGCGGTCTTGTTCTCCCCCGACTCGCTGAAGCCGACGAGGATCGAGCCCCGGCTGGCCCCGGCCCGCAGCCGCTCCACCCAGTAGCTCGTGCCGGAGGCGTCGGGCTCGCGGTCGAGGACGTTGCGGTACACCTGCTCGACGAAGGCGCGGTCGTCCAGGTCGCCGTAGAGCTTCTGGAACTCGGCCGAGGCGGCGAGGCTGGTCGCCATCTTGTCGAGGGTCACCCCGCGCTGGCGCTGCTGGATCCAGTAGTTGAGGCCGGCCGCGTCGGGGACGCGGTCGAAGGCCGCTCCGTACAGTCGGACCGCACTGGGCACCCGCCCGGCGTGGGTGGACGATCCGGCCAGGTAGGCGGCCAGGTCGGCGGCCGTCCACGTCCGCAGGAGCTGGGTGGCGTCGGACTCGACCTGGCCGGCGTCGGGCCCGTCGGCGAGGAGCCACCACCGGAGACGGCCCGAGGCGTCACCGGCCGAGCGGAACGGCGTCGGCCGCCGATCGACGATGGTCCCGGTGGCGCCGACGAAGTTCACCGTCGACCACAGCCGGCCCTTGGCGTCGCGCACGCAGCCGATGGCGATGCGCTGGACGTTGCTGTCGAGGATGTTCGCCCGGTGCCCGGCCGACGCCATGTACGCCTCCTGGAGACGGACCGCGGTCGGGGCGTAGCCCACGTTCTCGGTGATGCGCCGCCACGACGGCACGGCCCGGCCGATCTGGCTGGTGTGCTGGGGGTTGTGGGCCAGCGTCGCGGTGCGGGCCTGGTTGAAGGCCCACGACCGGGCGACCTGGTCGATGGAGGGGTCCTCCCGCAGGGCGGGGAGCCGGGCGTTGGCCCGGGCCTGGTCGTGGAGACGGCGCAGCTCGCCCTCGCAGGTGCCGTCCACGGCAGCGGTACCGGGGGCCTCGGGATAGGCCGCGGCCGGCGGGGCGACGGCCGCCACCGCCAAGGCGCCGCTCAGGGCGGCGGCGCCGACGAGCCGTCGGATCGGTGCGTGCATGGAGGTCTCCCACCGTGGTGCCGTCCCAGCACTCTACGGGGTCGACCACTCACTATCGGTGGCCTACCACGAAGAGTGAGGGCCAAACCGATCCGGCCGCAGGGCCTGACTCAGATCAGGCAGAGCTCGTTGCCCTCGGGGTCGGCCAGCGTGACCCAGCGCCCGTCGATGTCGTCGTGGCGGTAGAGGACCGTGGCCCCCAGCCCCTCCAGCCGCTCGATCTCGGCCTCGAGGCGGGCCCGGCCCTCCTCGGAGTCGTCGCGGGCGCCGGCGTGGAGATCGAGGTGGACGCGGTTCTTGGCCACCCGGGGCTCGGGCACGGCCATGAACAGGATGCGCTTGTTGTCCCGCATCTCGGCGTCCTCGGCGCCCGGCGGGCGGATGCCGGCGCCCACGCGAAAGTACATCAGGCCGTCGATCTCGATCACGTCGTCCTCGGTGACGATCCCCTGGTCGAGGAGACCCCGCACCAGGCCGTCCTGCTCCTCCACCTCGTAGTGCATGACCTCGGCCCAGAAGCGGGCCTGGGCGTGGGGGTCGAGGGCGTCGAAGGTGACCTGGAAGGTGTGGGGTGCCGAGTCCCGCCGCGGCCGGAGCGTCCCGCCGTCGCAGGCGCGGTAGAGGTCGCGCAGCGTCAGGACCTCGGCCAGGTGGTGGATGACCTCCCGGTTGATGTGGAGCACGAGGGCGCCGAAGGGCGAGTCGGCGTAGGGGCCCTCGTGGGGGCCGCAGGCCCGGGCCATGCCGGCGGGGCCGAGGTCACGCACGCCCGTGGTCCAGCGGTCGTAGGCCTCGTCGAGGGCGGCGATGGTGCCGGCGGCGTCGGGGGCGTACTCGCGGCCCTCGTAGTCGATGCCCGTGCCGTCGCCGAAGTGGGCGCTCGCCCGGCCCGCGAGGACGCCCTCGATGACGTGCCACAGCCGCCAGGCGATGGTGGTGAACGGGGGCGGGTCGGGCTCGGGGAAGGCGAAGTCGATGACCCACTCGCCCGTCCCCGCCGCCTGTGGGCTGGCCGCCTCGGCCCGCGGCCGGACCCCCCAGGCGCCGGGCACCGGCTCCCAGTGCAGCTCGGTGTCGGTGAGGCCCTCCAGGTGGGGGCGTACGAGCACCTCCCAGTGGACGGTCAGCTGCTCGAGGGCATGCTGGTGCCAGTCGAGCGGGACGGTGCGTTCATCGACCATGCCGGCGACCGTACCCACCGACCCGGACAGGATCGGTCCGGGTTGGACACGGACGGACCACGAGGTGCCTGGCACCTCGTGGTCCCCGATCGAGCGTCAGCTCTTGTCGGGGACGCCGCCCTGGGTGAGGGCGAGGAGGTCGAGGGCCTGGTCGAGCTCGGCCTCGTCCATGATCCCGGCGTCGAGCACGACCTGGCGGATGGTCTTGCCGCTCTTGGCGCTCTCCTTGACGAGCGCCGCCACCCGCTCGTAGCCGAGGACCGGGTTGAGGGCGGTGGCCGCCTGCGGGGTGGCCTCGGCATAGGCCTGGCACCGGTCGCGGTCGGCCTCGACGCCGGCCAGGGCGCGGTCGGCGAAGAGCCGGCTGACGGTGGCCAGCAGGGTGATCGACTCGAGCAGGTTGCGGGCGATCACCGGCAGGTAGACGTTGAGCTCGAAGTTGCCCTGGCTGCCGGCGAAGGCGACGGCGGCGTCGTTCCCGTACACCTGGGCCACGACCTGGCTGACGGCCTCGGGGATGACCGGGTTGACCTTGCCCGGCATGATCGACGAGCCCGGCTGGAGGTCGGGGATGCGGATCTCGGCCAGGCCCGTCTTGGGGCCCGAGGCCATCCACCGGATGTCGTTGGCGATCTTGAGCAGGGCGACGGCGAGGGCACGCAGCTCGCCCGACAGGCTGACGAGATGGTCGCGAGCCCCCTGGGCGGCGAAGTGGTCGGGGGCCTCGACCAGGTCGACCCCGAGACGGGCGGCCAGCATCTCGATGGCCCGGGTGGCGAAGCCCTCCGGGGCGTTGAGCCCGGTGCCGGTGGCCGTGCCGCCGAGGGGCAGCTCGCCCACCCGCGGCAGCGTGGCCGCGATGCGCTCGCGGGCGGCGGCCACCTGGGCGGCGTAGCCCCCCAGCTCCTGGCCGAGGGTCACCGGGGTGGCGTCCATCAGGTGGGTGCGGCCGGCCTTGACCACATCGGCGTTCTCGACGGCCTTGACCCGCAGCACCTCGGCGAGGTGGTCGAGGGCGGGCAGCAGGTCGTGGGTGGTGGCCACGGCCGCGGCCACGTGGATGGCCGAGGGGAAGACGTCGTTCGACGACTGCGAGGCGTTGACGTGGTCGTTGGGGTGGACGGCCTCGCCCCGCCGCTCGCTCGCCAGACCGGCGATGACCTCGTTGGCGTTCATGTTGGTCGACGTCCCCGAGCCGGTCTGGAAGACGTCGATCGGGAACTCGTCGTCGTGGTCGCCGGCGGCCACCTCGGCGGCGGCCGACGCGATGGCCGACGCGACGTCGGGCTCGATGACCCCGAGCGCACCGTTGGCCTCGGCGGCGGCGGCCTTGATCGCCCCGAGGGCGTGGATCAGCCCCGGGTCGACGGTGAGGCCCGAGACGGGGAAGTTCTCGACGGCTCGCTGCGTCTGCGCCCCCCAGCGAGCCGTCGTCGGCACCCGCACCTCGCCCATGGTGTCGTGCTCGATCCGGTACGCATCGTCGGTGTCGGCCATGGGTTCCGGTCTACCGCCGTCTCCCGCTGTCACACCCCTGGCGTACGATTCGGTCACTTCCCCACCTG
>DATHEV010000580.1:0-4458 GCA_035318405.1 Iamia sp. | reverse complement strand
GCCCGCGTCCGGCTCGTCCTCGGCGGGGTCGTCCTCGGGCTGGCCCTGCTCTGGCGGCCCGACCTGGTGGTCGGCATCGGGCTGGCGGGCATCGCCCTGCTGTGGCGACGGTGGGGCCGCGACCTGCTGGTGCCGCTGCTGGGTGGGGTGCTGCTCGGCGTGGCGCCGATCCTCGTGCACCTCGTGATGGCCGGCCCGGGCAACGTCTTCGAGGGCATGTTCCTCCAGCCCGTGTTCGACCTGCGGGGCGGCCGCCATCTCCCCATCCCGCCCTCGTGGGACCGCAACGACGGCATCCTCCAGGCCGTGGCCCAGCTGCGGGTGCCCGACTGGCCGGTGCCGATGGTGCGGGCGTCGGCCCAGGTCACGCTGTGGTTCCTGGCTCTGCCGTTGTCCGCCCTGGCCCTGCTGGCCACCGGCATCGTGGCCATGCGGCGTGACCCGACCGCGATGCGCAGCCGCATCCTCGTGGTGGTCGGCGCCTTCGGGTTCGGGCTGCTGCCCCAGGCCCTCCAGCGCCCCGACACCACCCACCTGGCCTGGGTGTCGTGCGTGTCGATGGTGTTCCTGCCGGTCGCCTTCGTGCAGTGGGGCGAGTGGTGGGCGGCCCGGCGCGACCGGGGTCGGCTGCGCGGTCCGGCGCGCCTGGCGCTGGGCCTGCTGCCGCTGCTGATCGTCGTGCTCGCCATCCCGGCGTACACGACCCGCACGTGGGTCGACCTGACCCGCCAGAACCTCGAGGGCGACTACTTCGGCTGGGACGTCCGCCACGGCGACCGCACCTTCTTCCTCGGCGCCTCGAACATCGCCGACTCGGCCCAGTCCGTCACCGACGCGCTGGCCGCTCGCATCCAGCCCGGTGACCGGCTCTTCGTCGGCACCGCCGACCTCCGCCAGACGCCCTACAGCGACGCGTACTTCTACTTCCTGTTCCCCGAGGCCACGCCGGCGACCTACTACATCGAGATGGACCCGGGCATCGCCAACGCCGACGACTCCGGCCTGGCCGACGAGGTCGCCGGCTCCGACTGGCTGATCCTCTCCCACGTCTGGGACCCCTGGGACGAGCCCAACGACTCCCGCCTCTTCGGCTCCGACGCCCCCAACCAGGTCGTCGACGACCAGTTCTGCGCCCTGAACCCCGAGACCGACTTCTACGTCCTCTACGAACGCTGCTGACGCAACCGCCTGACGATCTGCGCCACACGAGGACAGTGGCCCGGCGCAGCCGCTGGGGGTCTGGGGGGAACCCCCAGGCGAAGAGCCGTGTGCCCGAGGAACGAGGGCTCCGGCTCTGGGAAGACCTTCAGCGGCGAGCGCAGCGAGCCACGCTCAGTTCGAAGGAACGGAGTGAGCGAAGCGAACGAGTGACTGAGAGGACTCAGTACGCGCGGCGGTCGAGGTCGAGGCCGAAGGCGGACATCTTGCGGTAGAGGGTGGAGCGGGACATGCCGAGGAGCTCGGCGGCCAGGACCTTGTTGCCCTCGGCGTCGGCCAGCGCGGCGGTGATGGCCTGGCAGTCCCGCTGCTCGCGAGGCGTGAGCCGGCGCCGGTGGGCGACGGCCCGGACCGCGGTGGGGAGGTCGTCGAGCAGGATCCGGTCCCGGGTGCGCTGGGCCAGGGCGTGACGCAGCACCTGCTCGAGCTGGCGCACCTGGCCCGGCCACTCGGCCCGGGCGAGGGCCTGGAGCGCCTCGGGGGCGATCGCCGGCGTCTCCGACGGCAGCATCCGCCCGACCAGGGCCCGGGCCAGGGCGGGCAGGTCGTCGAGCCGGGCCTCGAGGCCGGGCACGGCCACCACCGCGCCGAACCCGTGGAGGAGACCAGGCTCGCCGGCGCCGTCGACGGCGGTGGCCACGACGATGGCGTCGGGGGCGCCCTGGAGCAGCGTCGCCAGCCCCATGGCGGTGGCGGCGTCGAGGAGGTCGACCCGGCGGGCGACGATCGGCTCGGCCCCGGCCAGGTGGGCGGCCGCCTGCTGGAGCCACGCCTGCGGCCCGTCGATCACGGCCCGGGTGGCGTCGAGCACCACGGCATCGGGCAGCTGGGCCCGGGCCAGGGTGAGCTTGCCGGCGCCACTCGGCCCGCGGAGGACGGCGGTGGTCCCCGCGGCCACGGCCTGGGCCAGCTCCCGCGCCGCCCGTCGCCACGCCGGGCTGGCCCCCACCGCGCCCACCGTGCCGACGGCGGAGGGCTGATCGACCGGACCCCGTTCCATGGCGTCGCCGTGCATGGTGCCGCCATGGAACGCCGGGCCACCGGCGGCGGCCGGCTCGACCCGGGCCGTCGAGCGGCGCCGGCGGTGGGGCACCGGGGCCTCGTTGCCGATGCGGTCGAGGGCGATCACGGCACCGGCGGTGAGCCGTCCGACCTCCACCGGCTCGAACCGGGCCTGGACCGACGACCCGTCGGCCAGGGCGACCTCGGCCGCCAGCTCGGTGGTACCGAGGCCCGACACGACCTCCCAGAGCTGCTGGTGGTCCTGCGGGGCGAGGAGGCGGGCGGCCGCCGGGTTGGTGAGGACGATGTCGGCGGTGACGGCGACGATCGGCGTCGAGGTCCGCCGGCTGCGGGCCACGAAGGCCGCCAGGAGGGCCTGCTCCGTGCGGGTGGCCGACCCCGCCAGCTGCATCTCGACGGCGTGGGCCACCTCCATGGCCAGCGGGGTCATCCAGCGACCGGCGTCGTCGTTGAAGCAGGTGAGGTCGACGATCCCCTCGAGCCGGCCGGTGACGGGGTGGACGACGGGCACGCCGACGCAGGTGAGGCCGCGGAGCGACTCGGCGTAGTGCTCCTCGCCGACGACGGTGACGGGCCGGCGCTCCTCGGCGGCGGTGCCCATGCCGTTGGTGCCGACGGCGTCCTCGGCGTAGGAGTGCCCCGGCACCAGGCCGACCTCGTCGAGCACGTCGGCCAGCCCGGTCATGCCCGCCCGCCGGTCGAGGACCCGGGCCCGGGCGTCGGTGAGCACCAGCGTGGCCCGGGTCTCGTCGAGATGGCGGCCGAGCCGGTCGAGCACCGGCGTGGCCAGGGTCGAGAGCCGCCCGCCCACGGCCACGTCGTCGGCGGCGGCCGGGTCGAGGCGGTCGGGCCGCACCCCGCTGCGGGCACTGCGGGCCCACGAGGCGGCGATCAGGGGCCGGAGGGGGACGGGGGCGGACGGTCGGGACACCGACATGACATCGGTCACCCTACCGGCGGTCGTCCCGACCCGCCCTCAGCTCGACCGACCATCGAACCTTGTGCGACCTTCACCGCGGTACGGCGAACCTCGCACAAGGTTCGGGGGGTGGCTAGGGGTCGAGGGCGGCGACGGCCTGCTCGCGGGCCCAGGCGTAGTCGGGCTTGCCGCTGGGGCTGCGGGAGATGGCGTCGACCAGGACCACGGCGCGGGGCAGCTTGTAGGCGGCCAGGTGGTCGGCGGCCACCGCCCGGAGGGCCTCGACCTCGACGCTGGCGCCCGGGCGGGCGGCGACGACGGCCACGATCTCGCTCCCGAAGCGCTCGTGGGGCCGGCCCACGACGAGGCAGTCGGCCACGCCCGGGTGGTGGGCGAGGGCCATCTCCACCTCCTCGGCGTAGACCTTCTCGCCCCCGGTGTTGATGACGGCGGCCTCCCGGCCCAGCAGCTCGACCGTGCCGTCGGGCCGCCAGCGGGCCCGGTCGCCGGCCACCGAGTAGCGGGTCCCGTCGATGGTCGGGAACGTCGCCGCCGTCTTCTCGGGGTCGTTCAGGTACCCGAGCGGGACCCGACCGGCCTGGGCCAGCCACCCGATGGCGTCGTCGCCGGGATCGAGGACGTGGGTGCGGTCGGCGTCGACGATCACCGTGGTGGCCTCGGGCCGGAACGTCCCCGAGGTCGCCTTCGCCCCCGAGGACGAGGAGGTGACCGCCTGGCGGCCGGTCTCCGACGAGCCGAGGACGTCGACGATCCGCACACCCGGGATCAGCTCGATGAGCGCCTGCTTCACCGGCGCCGACAGGATCGTGCCCCCGGTGAGCACGTGCCGGAGGGGGACCGCCGTCGGGTGGGCCCGGAGCTCCTCGACGAGGGGCCGGGCGAAGGCGTCGCCCACGATCAGGAGGGCGGTGGCCTGCTCGCGGATGCAGGTGGCGATGACGTCGGCCGGGTCGTAGCGGTCGACGGTGTCCTGGACCACGACGGTGCCGCCGGCCAGCCAGGCGCTCATGGCGTTCCAGTGGGCGGCGCCGTGCATGAAGGGGGCGGCCGGCAGGGTCCGCAGTGGCCCGCGCGCCGCGGCCCGCTCGGCCAGCGACTCGGGGGTGCCGACGATGCCGAGGCAGGTCGCGGCGAAGTCGTCCTGGCGCCACAGCACGCCCTTGGGCCGGCCCGTCGTGCCGCCGGTGTAGACGATGTAGCGGTCGTCGCCGGACCAGGCGGGGTCGGGTGGCAGGGGAGCGGCGCCGGCGAGGGCGTCCTCGTAGGCCAGCGCCCCG
>DATHEV010000579.1:0-3360 GCA_035318405.1 Iamia sp. | reverse complement strand
TGCCCACCACCACCCCGGCGAGGACCCGGATGCCCTCCTCGACGTTCACCAGGTCGCGCAGGTGGGCGGCCGAGCCCACGCCGCCGGAGGCGACGATGTCGGTCTCGCACTCCTGGAGGAGGGTCCGGTAGGTCTCGACGTCGGGGCCGGATCCCACCCCGTCGACCTCGATCTGGGTCACGACGTAGGCCACGAAGCCGGCGTCGTCCATCTCGGTGGCCACGTCGAGCAGCTTCCGGCCCGAGCCCTCGGCCCAGCCCCGGACGGCCACCTCGTCGCCCCGGGCGTCGAGGCCGAGCACCACCCGGCCGGGGCGGCGGGCTGCGACCGACCGGGCCCACGCCGGGTCCTCCAGGGCGGCGGTGCCGAGCACGACCCGGGCCACCCCGGCGTCGAGCAGCTCGTCGACGTCGGCGTCGGTGCGGATCCCGCCGCCGGTCTGCACCGGCGTGGTGACGGCGGCGGCGATGACGGTGATGGCCTCCCGGTTGGCGCCGTCGCCGGTCCGGGCCCCATCGAGGTCGACGACGTGGATCCAGGGGGCGCCGGCGTCGGCGAACACCTTGGCCTGGGCCACGGGGTCGTCGCCGTACACCGTCTCGCGGTCGAAGTCCCCCTGGGTGAGGCGCACGCAGCGCCCGCCCCTCAGGTCGATGGCGGGGAAGAGGTCCACGGCCCGATCATCGCACCGTCCTGCGGGAGCTCAGAACTCCTCGTCGTCGCTCGGCTGGCGCTCGAGCCACCCGACGTCGCAGGCCAGGACCGCGTCGCCGTTCCCGTCGGCCGGGCGGGGCCGGCGCGCCTGGTCCTCGATCACGGTCGTCCCACAGCCCAGCTCGCCCGGCGGGACGGCGTCGGCGCGGGGCGAGTCGGGCGGTGGCAGCAGGTCGTCGCCCTCGGGCCCGAGCACGCCGATGTCGGTGGGCTGGGTGAGCCCGCAGGTCCCGTCCATCGCCGCGTTGTAGCCCTGCGAGACCGGCCGGTTGCCGCCGCAGGCCCGGCTGCCGGTGCCGCGGGTGCCGAAGAGGTGGGAGGCGGCGAGCGTGGTGACGCCGGCGGCCGAGGTCTGGATGCCGCGCCCACCCGGTGGCACCCGCAGGCTGGCGTAGGAGAGCGTCAGCGCGCCGAGGTTCTGGACCTGGGTGACGAGCATCAGGCTGTTGCGGATGACGACCGTGCCCGACGGGTCGACCCGCAGGCCGTGCATCCCCGAGAGGTACGCACTGCGCTCGATGGTCAGCCGGCCCCGCACCAGGTAGGTCGAGCCGACGTCGTTCAGCTCCAGGTCCTTCAGGTTCAACGTGGCGCCCCGCTCGACCCGGAGGTGGCCGATCCCGGCGCCGGTGAGACGGTCGGCCCCCCGGACGGTGATGGTGCCCCGCACCACGGCGGACGCGGCGTACCCGCCGGCGTCGATCACGATCGTGCCCTTGCGCAGGGCGATGGCCTCGTCGAAGGCGGCCTGGAGCGAGCACCCGCCCGCGGCGGTCGCGCACACCCCGTCGCCCGGGGCGATGTCGGGATCGAGCGACCCGTCGTCGGTCGTGAAGGTCTTGGCCGGCGCCGCTCCGGCCGGCGAGGCCGGGGCCAACGGCGCCAGGGCGCTCAGGCCCAGGAGCGCGACGAGCAGGGGAACGATCCGCCGTGACATCCGGCCCCATCGGAGGGATGCCGAGCGGGTTGAGGGTTCAGGTCGAGTGCTCGACGGCCACGATGACCTTGCCCCGGTTGGCGCCGGTGAAGAGCAGGTTGAGGGCGTCGACGGCGTTCTCCAGCCCCTCGACGATGTGCTCGCGGTGCTTGATCCGGCCCTCGGCGACCCAGCCGAACATCTCGAGCTGACCCTCCATGAACCGGTCCACGTAGTCGAGGACGAGGAAGCCCTCCATGCGCGACCGGGTGTTGACCAGCTCGAAGGTGTTGGCGATGGCGTGGGCGCCGTCGCGGTCGTTGTAGGCGGCGATCGCACCGCAGAGGACGACCCGGGCCCGCAGGGCGAGATGGCCGAGCACGGCCTCGAGGATCTCGCCGCCGACGTTGTCGAAGAAGACGTCGATGCCGTCGGGGCAGAGCTCGGCCAGGCGGGCGCCGACGTCGTGGGCCTTGTAGTCGATGGCGGCGTCGAAGCCGAGCTCGTCGATCAGCCAGGCGCACTTCTCGGGCCCGCCGGCGATGCCGACGACGGTGCCGGCACCCTTGATCTTGGCGATCTGGCCGACGATCGACCCGGTGGCGCCGGCCGCCCCGCTGACCACCACCGTGTCGCCCTCCTTGGGCTGGCCCACGTCGAGCAGGCCGAAGTAGGCGGTCATGCCGGTGACGCCGAAGACGCTCAGGGCGGAGGTGGGCTCGATCCCCTCGGGGAGGACCTGGCCCGAGGCCTCGCCCTCGTCGACCACGGCGTGGTCCTGCCAGCCGAGCATGCCGAAGACCGAGGCCCCGACGGGGTAGCGGTCGCTGGCGCTGGCCACCACCTCACCGATGCCGCCGCTGCGCACCACCGCACCGAGCTCGATCGGGGGCAGGTAGCCGGGGCGGTCGTCCATCCAGCCCCGGATGGTGGGGTCGATCGACAGGTACCGCACCCGCACGACGGCCTGGCCCGGCTCGGGCTCCGGGATCGGCACCTGCTGCACCTCGACCACCCCGTCGTCGACCATGCCGGTCGGGCGGGAGGCGAGGACGAGGCGGCGGGAGGTCGTGCTCATGGGCGCTGTCTAGGCGCGATCTGGCTCGTCAGCGATGTCGGCCGGCCCGGGGATCGATCCCCTCCTGGGCGGCGATGACGTCGATGACATCCTTGGCCCTCTGGAGGTCCAGCCCGGTGGCGACCCGCACCACCTTCACGGCCTCGATGAGCTGGCGTGCCCCCAGCAGCCGCACCACCTCCGGCCGCACTGCGGCGACCCTCAGCTCCCAGTCGGGGGCCGGAGGCTCCGCCCGTCGCCTTCTCACGAGGGGGCGATCAGGTCGACCACGACGACCACGGCGAGCACGTTCACAAGGGCTTCGGCGGACACCGGCGCACCCTACCGAGGCCGGTCGGGTATCGGGATCAGGCGGCCAGACGGGATCAGGCCGGGGGCGGCGGGTTCCAGCGCTCGATGACGGGGGTCTCCCGCTCCCACCCCAGGAGACCCCAGCCGCCGGGGTCGAGGGTGAGGTGGCGGCCGGTGGCGGCGGGCAGGCCGAGCCAGCGGGCGGCCAGGATCCGGAGCAGGTGGGCGTGGGCCACCAGCACGACGGTGCCGTCGAGGCCGCGGGCCCGGGCGATCACCCGGTCGGTGCGCACGCCGACGTCGGTGGCCGTCTCGCCGTCGGGGGAGGGGGCGTCCCACACGGTCCAGCCCGGCTGCTCCT
>DATHEV010000578.1:0-5514 GCA_035318405.1 Iamia sp. | reverse complement strand
GGGTCTGGACCTTGGCCGAGCGGACGTCGAGGTCCATCTCGCCGAGGGCCCGGCAGATCCGCTCCAACAGGCCGAGGGCGTCGGTGGCGTGGACCTCGACGACGGTGGCGTGGCGGGACGCCTCGTTGTCGAAGCGGACCTCGGGCGGGGCCTGGTGGGCGCTGCGGATCCGGTTGCGCGGCCGGTGCGTCCGGGCCCGCTCGGCCAGACGGGCCCGCAGGGCGAGCCGGCCGGCGAGGGCGGCCTCGACCGTCTCGGTGACACGGGACCAGGGCACCGGGTCCGACGTGGCCGGCTCGACCGTGATCCGCTCCAGCGCCCAGCCGTCGTCGGACGACACGGCATCGACGGCGAGGACGCCGAGGTCGTGGAGGGCCACGGCCCCGGCCACCCGGCGCAGCAGGCCGGGCCGGTCGGCGGCGACGACCGTGAGCACGTCGCCCTCGCCGCTCACCCGTTGCTCCCCCGCCGCCAGCAGGGCGCGGTGCTCGGCGCTGGGGAACGGCGGGGCGGCCAGGCCCGAGGGGGCGTCGCCCAGGGCCACGGCGGCCCGCTCGACCAGCGTGGCGACGAGGCCGGCCTTCCACGAGCCCCACGCCGCCGGACCGGTGGCCTGGGAGTCGGCCACGGTCAGCCCGTGGAGCAGACGCAGGGTCCGCAGCGACCCGACCCGCTCGGCCACGCCGCTGATGGTGGCGGGGTCGTCGAGGTCGCGGCGGGTGGCCACGTCGGGCAGCAGCAGGTGGTGCCGCACCATGTCGACGAGGGTGGTGGTGTCGGCCTCGTCCAGGCCCATCTGCGGGCCCAGCACGGCGACCAGGTCCATGCCCACGTCGGTGTGGTCGCCGGGGCGGCCCTTGCCGATGTCGTGGAGCAGGCCGCCCAGCACCAGCAGATCGGGCCGGTCGACGGTGTCGATCATGGCGACGGTGTTGGTGGCCGTCTCCAGCAGGTGCCGGTCGACGGTGAAGCGGTGGTAGGCGTTGCGCTGCGGGCGGTTGCGGACCGGCTCCCAGATGGGCAGCAGGCGCAGCCACACGCCGAGCTGGTCGAGGGCCTCGATCTGGGCGATGGCGGGCGGCCCCGCCGACAGCAGCTCGACCAGGGCCTCCCGCCCACCGGCCGGCCACGGGTCGCCGAAGGGGGCCGTCTCGGCGGCCAGGCGATCGAGCGAGGCCCGGTCGATGCGGGTGTCGAGGCGGGCGGCCGCGGCGGCGGCGCGCAGGGCGATGGCAGGGTCGGCGGCCGGGTCGGCGTCGGAGGTGAGGTGGACCTCGCGGTCGCGCAGCTCCAGCCCGGGGCCGATCTCGCGGGGCCGGCCGCCCATCGACCAGCTGGGCCCGGCGAGCATGGCCCGGACCCGGTGCCAGGTCTCGTCCGACCGCCACGCCACGGTGCGGGCCCGGGTGGCGACGAGGGCCATGAGGCCGTCGGCCCCGCCCTCGATGGAGAGGGCCTCGGCCACCGCGTCCTGCTGGTCGAGGGTGAGGACGTCGCTGGTCCGGCCGCTCGCCCGGTGGAGCTCGGCCCGTACCGCCAGCAGGTCGGTCTCGGCCTGGTCGATCGAGGCGTGGTCGTCGTCGAGCAGCACCTGGCGGGCCCGCTCGGCCCAGCGCACGGCGTGGATGTCGCGCAGGCCGCCGCGGGCCAGCTTGAGGTCGGGCTCGAGCAGGAAGGCGACCTCGTCGGCCTTGGCGTGGCGGTCCGCCACCGAGTCGGCCAGCCGGCCCAGCCACCGCTTGCCCCGCTTCTCCCACTGGGCGGCCGCCTCGCGGGAGAGGGCGTCGGCCAGGAGGGGGTCGCCGGCGAGGACGCGGACGTCGAGCAGGGCCGTCGCCGTGTCGAGGTCGTCGCTGGCCAGGGTGAGGGCGTCCTTCGGCGTGCGGACCGAGTGACCCAGCTTCACCCCCGCGTCCCAGATCGGGTACCAGAGGGCCTCGGCGATGGGACGGGCGTCGATGGCCTTGGCGTGGAGCAGCAGCAGGTCGAGGTCGCTGGCCGGGCACAGCTGGGCCCGGCCGTAGCCACCCACGGCCAGGAGGGCGACGCCGGACGGGGAGCCGTCGCCGACGGCCCGGGCGAAGAGCCCGGCCACCCACCGGTCGACGGTGTCGGTCCAGGTGGTGACCAGGTCGACGCCGGGTCCGGCCGACGCCAGGACACCGGCGAGATCGAGGGCGGGGACGCCGTCGGAGGCGGGTGCGGTCGTCTCCATCATCAGGCCCGACAGGTTGGCGTCAGCATGTTGCGGGGGCGTTTCCCGGAGGTGACCACCTCGTCAGACCTTGCGCACCGCGGCCCGGGCCGCGACCTGGACGGGATCCCACACCGAGGAGAAGGGCGGGGCATAGGCGAGGTCCAGCTCGACCACGTCCATGACCGTCATCTCGGCCGTGATGGCGGTGGCCGCGGTGTCGATCCGCTTGGCCGACCCCTTGCCGCCGACGATCTGGAAGCCGAGCAGGCGGCCGGTGCCCCTCTCGGCGATGGCCTTGGCCACCATGGGCTCGGCGTCGGGCATGTAGCCGGCGTGGGTGGTCGCCTCGACCACGGCGGTGACGGCGTCGAACCCGGCCCGCTCGGCCTCGTGGGTCGACAGGCCGGTGCGGGCCACCTCGGTCTGGCAGACCTTGGTGATGGCGGTGCCGACGATGCCGGGGAAGGTGGCGTAGCCGCCGGCGATGTTCACCCCGGCGACCCGGGCCGTCTTGTTGGCCACGGTGCCCAGGGCGACGTGCATGCGGCGCTGCGACACCCGGTTGTAGGTCTCGGCGCAGTCACCTGCGGCCCACACGCCGGGGGTGCTGGTCTGCTGGCGCCGGTCGACGGCGATCGAGCCGCGGGCGCCGAGCGTCAGCCCGGCCTGCTCGGCCAGGGTCGCCTCGGGGACCACGCCCAGGCCCAGCACGACGAGGTCGGCCCGCACCGGACCCGACCCGGTGTGGACGGCACCCGGCTCGAAGCCCACGACCCGCTCGCCGAAGCGGGCATCGATGCCCAGCCCCCGCACCTGGCCGACGAGACGGTCGCCCATGTCGGGGTCGAGGGTCCGGCTCATGGGCCGCTCGTTCCCCTCGATCAGGGTGACCTTGGCGCCCCAGCGGTGGAAGGCCTCGGCCATCTCCAGGCCGATGTAGCCGGCGCCGACCACGACGACGTCCTTGCACTCGAGCTGGCGGGCGCGGGTGAGCAGCTGGCAGCCGTCGTCGAGGGTCTGGACGCCCCAGATCTCGCCGCCGTCGATGCCGGGGAGGTCGGGCCGGATGGGGCGGGCGCCGGTGCCGATCATGAGCTGGTCGAAGCCGAGTCGGAACGTGCGGTCGTGCTCGATGCTGCGCACCCCGACGGTGCGGGCGTCGAGGTCGATGGCCGTGGCCTCGTGGCGCATGCGGACGTCGATGCGGTGCACGCGGCGGAACTCGTCGGGGGTCCGGGCCACCAGGTCGTCGGGCCCGTCCACGTCGCCGGCCACGAGGTAGGGGATGCCGCACGCCGAGTAGCTCGTGCGCGTGCCCCGCTCGAGGGCGACGATGTCGAGGTTCGGGTTCAGGCGGCGCGCCTGCGAGGCCGCCGCCATGCCGGCCGCGTCCCCGCCGATGACCACGAGACGCTCCGGCATGTCCGCAGGGTACGGCGTGGGCACGCCGGCTCGGGTCCCCGACCAGCGGGGCGGGCGCCGGGCGGCATCCATGGTTCTCGGCCCGGGATGTCATGATCGGGCCATGCGCACCACCGCCAAGGTCGACTACGCCGTCCGGGCTGGGGTGGCCCTGGCGCTCACCGCGGCCCAGGCGGAGGCCGACGGCGTGCGCCCGGAGCCGATGAAGGCACACGTCCTGGCCTCGGAGGAGGACATCCCGCCCAAGTTCCTGGAGTCGATCCTGGCCGACCTGAAGCGGGCCCAGCTCGTGGCCAGCCAGCGCGGCGCCGTGGGTGGCTATCGCCTGGCCCGGCCGGCGGCCGAGATCTCGATCGCCGACATCATCCGCGCCGTCGAGGGCCCCCTGGCCGACGTCCGGGGCGAGCGCCCCGAGGACATCAGCTACCGCGACGGGCTCGAAGCCCTCCAGCGCATGTGGATCGCCCTGCGCGCCAACCTGCGCGCCGTGCTCGAGCAGACGTCGCTGGCCGACCTGGCGGCGGGCCAGCTGGCGCCCTCGGTCGATGCCCTGGCCGAGGATCCGGGGGCCTGGGACCCGCACTAGCCGGGGGACCTAGCCTGGTCCCGTGCCGACCGGGACCGTCAAGTTCTTCAACCACCAGAAGGGGTACGGGTTCATCACCCGCGCCGATGGCGACGACGTCTTCGTCCACGCCTCGAACGTCGCCGGCGAGGGCGACCGCACCCTCGATGAGGGCCAGACCGTCGAGTTCGAGATCGGACCGGGTCGCAAGGGCGACGAGGCCCTCAACGTGCGGATCGTCTGAGGCTCGACTTCTCCGCGGCTCAGCGGCTCAGCGGCGGCCTTCGCGGCGCCGGCGGGCGAGGACGACGTGGGCCTTGGCCGCGCCCCAGGTGAGGCCGGGCTCGTGCAGGTCGGGGTGGACGTCGGCGAAGGCCGCCGGCGACAGGTCGTAGACGTCGTCGGGGTGGATCCGTTCGGCCACCGCGTCCCGGACGACGGGCGGGACGCCGGCCTGGCGGAGGACGGCGGTCGGGTGGACGACGGCCCCTCGCACCAGGGCCAGAGGCCCGGTGGGCTGGTCGTCGACGTCCCGGTCGAGCAGGGCCCGGACCCGGGGGGCGACCTCGGCCGTGGCCCGGAGGCCCGCCTCGTGGGCGGCGGCCCGGACCTCGTCGGGCAGGGCCGCCGCGCCCGACCAGTCCCGGTACCGACCGGCCACGGCCCGCTCGACCCAGCCCGCCAGGTGGGCCTCGATCCCGGCGGCCAGCGCGGCGGCGTAGCCGGCGAGGGCGGCGGCGTCGGCGGGGTCGTCGGGCCCGTCCTCGGGGTCGGGGGTCACCCTGCCAGGATGGCCGCCGTGGACGACCCCACCCCCATCGCTCCGGGCCCCGGCCAGGAGTCGGTGTGGGACTACCCGCGGCCCCCGCGGGTCGAGCCGACCACGGCGCACGTGGTGGTCTCGCACGGCGGCACGATCGTGGCCGACACCCACCGGGCCCTGAGGGTGCTGGAGACGTCGCAGGCCCCCGCCTACTACCTGCCCGAGGCCGACATCGACCTGGCGCGGCTCCGGGGCGCGACGACCCGCTCGTTCTGCGAGTGGAAGGGCACGGCGTCGTACGCCGACGTCGTCGGCGGCGGTCGGGTCGCCCCGTCGGCGGCGTGGACCTATCTCGACCCGGTGCCGGCGTTCGCCGTCCTCGTGGGGCACTGGGCCTTCTTCCCCCAGGCGGTCGACCGGTGCCTGGTCGACGACGAGGTGGTGCGGCCCATGGACGGGGGCGTCTACGGCGGGTGGGTCACCGATGCCGTCGTGGGGCCCATCAAGGGCGGACCGGGCACGGCCCACTGGTGAGGATCACGGCGACGAGCCGCCAGGCGAGGCGAC
>DATHEV010000577.1:0-4793 GCA_035318405.1 Iamia sp. | reverse complement strand
TCGTTGGCGAAGCACTCGGGCTCGTAGACCCAGGTCATGCCGACCTGGTCGAGGAGCTGGGCGAAGCGAGCTTCCAGGCGGGAGCGCATGAGCGTTCCCTTGTACCTGGTGGGCCGGGCGCGTAGTGCGCTAACGTTTCCGCCGTCGGGCATGGAGCGTGAACCTCCTATGTCTGGAAGGGTCGGCCGTGGGGGCCGGCCCTTCTCGCGTCTGGTGGTCGGTGACCCTACGCCATACGTGACCGCGCTGCCACGTTGCACACCAGCGTGTTCCGCGGTAACGTCTGGTGTCCCGACAACCCCCACGGAGGTACACCCCCATGACCGACACCATGGACGAGCCCACGGCGGACGACGTCGTCGCCCTGGTCGACATGATCGACTCGACGCCCGTCGACCACCTGCTCGACCGGTGGCTGGAGGAGTCGCTGGCCGAGGTCGGCGACGAGCCCCGCGACCAGGAGCAGGTCGATCGCCTGCTGTGGGTGCTGCGCCGGCTGCGTCAGCGCCGGCAGGAGATCCTGGACGCGGCCCAGGCCCGGGCGAACCTCGTCACGAAGTGGGCCACCGAGGAGGTCGAGGAGGTCGACCGTCGCGCCGGCCACCTGGAGGAGACGCTGGAGGGCTGGGCCCAGTCCGATCACGAGGCCACCGGCCGGCGGACGTGGAAGCTGCCGGCGGGCACGCTGACGGTGCGGAAGCGTTCGGAGCGGGTGGTGGTGATCGACGCGAAGTCCGACGCCACCGTGGCCGCCGTCGGCGCCATCGTGCCGGAGGCGGTTAAGACGACCCACGAGGTCCAGGGCAGCAAGGTCAAGGCAGTGACCTTCGCCGACGGGTACGACCTGACGAGCGTGGCCCGTTCGCAGGGCGTCGAGGTTCCGGAGGGCTACCAGGCGCAGCGAGCGCTGATCGCCGTCGACGACGACATGGTGGCGCCGGTGCCGGCGGTCTGGATGCTGGTGCCGGTCGCGGGTCGCGAGGGCCGCAAGTTCTCGGCGGTGACCGAGTGAGCGACCCCACCGAGCCCACGGCGCCGCCCCGGCGCGCCAGCCCAGCGGCGCTGGCGCGTGACCTGTCGACGGCGTTCCTCGGTCGCGAGGCCGTCGAGCGCGGCGACGCCATACGTGACCGCGCCACCGAGCTGGCCCAGGCAGAGCACGAGCTGGCCCTGGAACACATCGCCGACGACGCCGACGAACTGCGCGCCCAGGCGCTCCACCGCGCCATCATCCGGTCGCTGGCCGAGAAAGAGACCCGTGCCCGCACCCGGCAGCAGGAGATCATCTCCGTCGGGATCGGCATCATGGTCGGGCTCGGCATCGTCGTGCTCCTCCTCGTGGCCATGCTGGTCGGGACGCTGGTGATGGCATGACCGCCGTCGAGACCGAGGCCATCTCCGGGGAGCTGGTGAAGCGTGACGCCCCGGTCGAGCCGGCGGCGTCGACGGCGCTGGACCGGGCGGCCGAGGCTGCGCTGGCCATGCCGGGCGTCCCCGGGCGTGACGAGTTTCTGTCGCTCGCGGCGCAGGCGAAGCTGCTGTCCCTGTCGGGGGCGGCGCCGAAGCTGGTCCGGAACAATCCCCACATCGCGTTCCACGTAGCGATGGTCGGCCGCGACCTCGGGATCTCCCCGACAGCGGCGCTGGCGCTCATCGACGTGATCGACACGGCCAGCGGCCCACAGATCTCGCTGTCGCCCCAGCTGCTCAACGCCCAGATCGAACGGCTCGGGCTCGGGTCGGTGCGGCCGATCGTCCAGGAGCGCGACCGGTGCGTGGCCGGCGCCTACCGCCCTGACGGCACGCTGCTCGGCGAGACGGAGTTTACGTGGGGCGACGCCCAGGACGCCGGGCTAGCCGGCCTGGAGTGCCTGCCGGGCGCCCACACGCAGGGCCAGCGCAAGCGCCGCGACGGGAGCACCTACACCGCGTGCCCGTGCAACCAGGGCTACCGGACATACCCCAAGCGCATGATGTGGTGGCGGGCCGCGGGGTTCTGCGCGAACGACTGGTTCCCCTCCGCGTCGGTCGGCCTGTACTCCCCCGAGGAGCTGGGCGCCGTCGTCGACAGCGACGGACGTCCGATCGATCCGGCCACCGTCGCCCTGCCGCAGGGCTACGACGACCCGATCGCCATCCAGGCGGCCCGACAGGCCGAAGCTGACGTGCCGGCCCCGGCGGAGGAGCTGTTCGAACTCCAGCTCACGATCAGGGCGCTCCCAGAGGGATTGCTCCAGGAGCTGGCCGGCGTGTGGAAGGGGCACGAGAAGTTGAAGCCGTACGCGGCGTGGGTGTTGCCGAAGCGTCTCACCGCGACGGCGCGGGCGATGGCCACCGCGAAGTGGGCGCAGGCGGCGGCTCTCGGCGTCGAGCGCGACACCGCGATCCAGGCGTTCCGGGAGCGTCTCGGCGCCATCGTGGGCTCGCTCACGTGGTGCGGCCCGGTCGGTGCCGCGAAAGATGCCGGAAACTCGACCGCATCCGCGGCCCCAGCGGCCCAGGAGAGCCCCGAGGAGCCTCCGGCCCCGGAGGTACCGGCCGAACCCGCAGAGGAGCACACAGCGCCTCCGGCGGAGCCCGAGGACGAGGCCACCGACTGGCGGCCGGTCATGCGCCAGACCGCGACCATGGTCCAGGACCTGATCCAGGCGCTCCCCGACGGGATCGGCCACCGGATCTCGACGGCGGTCGAGGCCATGCACCACACCGTCGTGAACCGGATCGTCACCGAGGGCAACGAGGCCGAGACCTTCCCGCCCACGTCGCCGATCGGGCTCCGCCGCATGGCGGCCACCTACCTGCTCGGCGTCACCTTCCAGACCACGGGTGAGATCCCGCCCGAGGTCGAGGCGGCCGAACCGAAGTAGCCCCCGGGCGCGTCTCGGGCCGCTCTCCCCCGACGGTCGAGCGGCCCGAGCACTTCACCCCTGATCGACTGGAGTCCCCACGGGGCCTCTCGCGTCAGGGGGAACTCTACACCGGGTCAGCCGGTCCGGGCGTTGCTGGAGGCGTCCGGGCCGGCGCCCAGTGCGGGCTCGGCCACCGTCTGGTGCTGGTCGATGGCGGTCACGAACTTGTGGGCGAACCCGCCGGTGCTGCCGATCATGATGGCGGCGTAGACCAGCGACGCGGCGTCCATGTCCCCGAGCGCCGTCGAGAACCCGGGCAGCACCAGAGCGCTGGTGGCGTCCGCGGTGGCCCCGAGCCCGAGGGCCCCGAGCGCAGCGGCCCACGGGATGACCGCGTTCACGGCCCGCATCGGCTCGCTGCCGGCGATGAACCGGACGATCGACGTGATCTGCGACGCGAGCAGCGCCAGCGCTGCCAGCGTGGTGAGCGATTCCTGTTCCACGTGAACACCTCCTGTTGGTGTGTTACCGGGGAGCGTACGCGGCCCGGCCCCCACCCCGAGGGATGGAGGCCGGGCCTTCATGGTGGTGTGTAGCGGTGGGCGCCCGATGTCACGCCCAGGTGATGGCTGGGCTCAGCGCCACGTGGCCCCGATCCTAGACGTCAGGGGTGACCTCGGTGGGCTCACCGGCGACGATGGTGAACCGCTCGCCCAGGCCGGCGACCACGACGATCTGGAGATCACCGGCGAGGGTCTGGCCCCCGGCGGTGGCCTCACCGTGGACGTTGGCGGTGCCCAGCACGCCGACGGCGGCGGCCACGGCCGTGCCGTCGCCGTTGTCGGTCAGGTTGACGATGGTCGGATCGTCGACGGTGTAGACGACCGTCGCGTCGGCCGGCGCGGCGACGGGGTTGCCCACCTCGTCGGTCCACTGGCCCGAGAGCGTGACTTGCATGTCGGCGGCGAGATCCATGATGAGATCGACCTTCCCTGTGGGGGTGTTGTACGGCGGGCCCTTGACCACCCGGTCACCGGGTGATGTCGGGCGGGGGACGCTGGCCCGGAGGACGAATCCCCGTCGCTGGCAGCACCTGCTACGCAGCTCCAGGACCAGCTCGGCGTCACCGAGGTCCAGCTTCATGCCCCGGACTCTACCCGTGGGGCCCGGGCGCGATCCGGCCCCCGCTCCAGAGGGTGAGCAGGGGCCGGATCGCTTCGTAGCAGGAGACCAGGCTACGCGAAGAGGAGCGAGTGCCAGGTGGCGGGGCCGCCGACGCCGTCGCGCTTGAGCGGCGGGTGCGTGCGCTGCCAGTCGGTCAGGTTGGCCAGTGTGCCGGGCCCGAACACGCCGTCGACCGCGATGGCGTAGCCACGCTGCCGCAGGACGTCCTGCCAGATCCGGACGCGTGCCCCGGTGTCGCCCCGGCGCACGGAGCCCGGGTACGGCACCACCCTGGGCTTACCCGCCGACGGCGGCGGCCCAGCAGGTCCACCAGCAGCAGCGAGGAACGCACGCAGCCGGGCCGCTGTGGCCCGGGCCTGGGCGGCGGTGCCCATGAACTCATAGTGCATGGCGTCCGGCCACGAGAACTCTCCGCCCCACCGGAACCCGTGGTCCTTCCACAGCTGCGTCATCCACCGGGGCATGTCGGAGACAAGCCGGCGGTCAGAGCGCCGCGGGTTGCGCGGGGCGTTGATGTCGATGGCCGTGCCCTGCGAGTGGTTCGACGGCTGGGAGGTGCCGGCGATCGCCCGGCAGGCGTAGCCCCACGTCCACCCGGGGATGACGTCGTAGCCCTGGGCCTCGGTCAGGTCGATGAGGAGCCCGACGAGGTCGACGAGGTCGCGGTGGATGGGGAGCC
The DNA here is from genome assembly GCA_035318405.1 of Iamia sp. Classification (GTDB taxonomy): domain Bacteria; phylum Actinomycetota; class Acidimicrobiia; order Acidimicrobiales; family Iamiaceae; genus Iamia. Next base: position 80 of record DATHEV010000577.1, on the reverse strand, counting down.
GGAGCCCATCCTTGCGGGAGAGGGTGACGATGCGGCCGGCCCGGTCGCAGTTCGGCCACGCCGGCCCGAAGGTGCTACTC
>DATHEV010000576.1:0-6083 GCA_035318405.1 Iamia sp. | reverse complement strand
GCGAGGGGTCGCCGAGCAGCGTGGCGAGCGCCGTGCGAGCCGGCGCAGCCGCTGGGGGTCTGGGGGTCTCCCCCAGACGAGCGACGACCGGAGGCGAGGAACGAGGCGGAGGTCGTCAGAACAGTGCGAGCGCAGCGAGCGCCTTCAGTTCGAGGAAGGAAGCGAGCGGAGCGAGCTTCCTGACGAGAGATCAGGAGTAGAGGGCGAGGGCTTGGTCGAGGGTGACGTCGGCGACGCCGGGCGAGTCGGCCACCGCGGCCAGCCACGGCGGGCGGACCCGGGCGGCGACGGCCAGCGGGGTGTCGAGCTCGGAGCCCTCGACCGCCTGGTGGACCCACGACAGGGCGTAGTCCGGGGGCCGGACGTCGCGGGTCATCTCGACGAGGGCGAAGGGGTCGGGCGGGCCGACCGGGAGGACGGCACCCGCGACCATCATGGGCGAGCCCGGGGCCGGGCCGCCGCCGGCCAGGCCGGGACCGTCGAGCAGCACCGCGCCCCGGACGTGGTCGGGGCAGGCGCCGGCGACCAGGAGGGCGAGGTAGGCGCCGAGGCCGCGGCCCACCACCGTCGCCGTGCCCAGGTGGATGGCGGCGATGGCGGCGTCGGCCATGAGGATCTCGGCCGTGTAGCCGCCGCCCCGCGACGGGCTCGACGCCCCGTGGCCGGTGAGGTCGAGGCCCCAGACCGGCCCCGGCCACCCGTCGGTCCACACCGGTGCCGTCTCGGGGGTGCGCTCGCCCAGACCGTGCAGCACGAGGAGCGCCTGGACGTCGTCCTCGACGGCGTCGCGGAGGTGGTGCAGGGCCAGGTCGACCCGGTTGTGACGGAGGATCACGGTGTCCTTCATCGGTGCCCCGCCAGCGAAGGGTGACCACCCACGGTGCGGCGAGCAGCGGGGCACCGATGAACGCCGACGGCTCCACTCGCTGCGCCGTCGAGGACACAGCTGTGCCCTTTGGTTCGCTCGCTCACGAGATGTGCTCCAGGACGAGGTCGGCGACCATCCGGGGCTGCTCGATGTGGACGAAGTGGCCCACGCCCTCGAGCCCGGCGAAGCGGCCGCCCGGCGGCAGGTTCGGCACCACGTCCTCCGGCAGCGTCCCCCACCCCATGGGCTCGAGCTCACGACCCAGCACGCACAGGGTCGGCATCCCCAGGCTGGGCAGCCGGGCCATCGACCACTCCGGTCGCCAGGGCCCGAAGCCGCCGGGTCGCAGGGTGGGGTCGATCTTCCAGCGCCACCCGTCGTCGGCCGGCCGGGCGCCGATGGGGACGAGGTAGCGCAGCCAGGCCGGGTCGAGCCGAGGGTTCATCTTCCCCCGGCGCGCGGCCAGGCCCACGAGGGTCCCCGGCCGGCGCGCCTTGTCGCCCGCCGTCCTCCGATGCTCCAGCCACGAGCTCGTCTCCGCCTGGCGCATCCGGGTCCGGTTGTGCTCGGGGACGTCGGGCCAGCTGCGGCTGGACGGGAGGCCGTCGAGGTTCACCACGTGGCTCACCGTGTGGGGCGAGGACTCCGCCAGCTGGAGGATCAGGGCCCCGCCCTTGCTGTGGCCCAGGATCGGCATGGGGGCCGAGCCGAGGGTGGCCATGACCGCCCCGGCGTCGCGCACGTCGGCCTCCCACGAGTAGAGCGTGGGGTGCTCGGAGTCGCCGTGACCCCGCTGGTCGAACGAGACGACCCGCCACCCGGCGTCGGCCACGAGCGGGGCCAGGCCGTCGAAGGTGCCGGCGAAGTCGAACCCGCCGTGGGCGAACAGCACCGGTGGGGCGGTCTCGTCGCCCCACTCCCAGACGCTCAGGCGGAGGCCGTGGCTCTCCACCCAGCGATGACGGTCGGGGCGGCGAGCCCCCGGGAAGGCGTGGTCGACACCGTCGGGCGAGGGCTCCGACGCCAACCGGGCGCGCGGGGGTGGGATCGGGTCGCTCTCAGCCACCGGCGGAGGCTATCCGCCGACCTTGACCCGCCGGTCAAGCGGCAGGCATTAACGGGGTCAGGGCGAGGCCGGCGTGGGAGCGCCGTAGCCGCGGTCGACGATCATCCGACCCATCTCGGCGTAGTCCTCGCGATCCGGCGGGGCGATGGTGGCCAGGCCGTCGACGTAGCGGTTGAACATGCAGAAGGCGGCGGCGATGAGCACGGCGTCGTGGATCTCGACGTCGGTGGCGCCCTCGGCCCGGGCGGCGGCGACGGCGTCCTCGGTGACGCTCAGGCCCGACTCCTGCACCTGGTCGGCGAGGGCCAGCAGGGTCCGGAGCTTGGGCGAGACCGGCGCGGAGGGCGGGTCGGCCAGGACGGCGTCGACCACGTCGTAGCCCCCCTCGAGCTGGAAGGCGGCGAAGGCGCTGTGCGAGCTGCAACAGAAGTGGCAGTCGTTGCGGCCCGAGACGCGGCTGGCGATCAGCTCCCGCTCGCCCCGGGTGAGGCTGCTGTCGCCCCGGAGCAGCACCTCGGCCAGCTCGTTGAGCGGCTTGGCCGTCTCGGGCCGGAACGTCATCGGTCCCAGGATGCCGGGCAGGCCCTCGGGCAGCGCGATGTGCGGCATCGTGTCCTCCTCCCCACGGCGACCCCCTGGCCGGTTCCGCGGCCTCGGCAGGCTATCCGGCCACCCGTCGTGCGGGAAGGGCCGCTCACCCCGTGAGATGACGACCGGGTGACGGGTGACCGGTAGCCTCTGATCCCTGTGGCATCTGGGATCGCGACGGCGCGCCTGAAGCGGGCCAAGGGGCACCGCCACCTCCTCCAGGGCTCCGCCATGCTCGTGATCGGGGCCGCCATCCAGGCCGGCTCGGGGGCGATCTTCTGGCTCATCGCGGCCAAGCTCGACATCGAGGCCGACGTCGGCAGCGCCGCCAAGCTCTCCCAGTCGATCCTGTTCGTCACCTACCTCGCCGGCCTGGGCCTGCCGGTGGCGCTGGCCCGCTACGCCGCCGACCGCGACGACGACTCCGACACGACCTTCACGTGGGCGGTGATCGCCACCTCGGCCGTCGCCGGGCTCCTGGGACTGGGCTACGTCGCCGTCCTCCACTCCTCGGCCACGGACGTGCTCACCGACTGGCACGGCGCCTTCGGCCCGCTCGTGTTCGCCGCCACCACCGTGGGGGCGGCGCTGTCGATGATCGCCGACGTCCGCTGCATGACCGCCCGGCGCTGGAACCTGGTGATGATCCGCATCACCATGGTCGGGCTGGTGCGGTTCCCGCTCCTGTTCCTCGCCCGGGAGCACGACCACCGGGCGCTGTGGCTCTTCGTCTTCTCGTCCGGCCCCGTCGCCGTGTCGGGGTTCGTCGGCGCCTTCCTGGCCCCCCGCTTCGCCGGCGGCCGCCTCCGTCTCGGGCCGCGCCCGGCCGCGACGATCCAGGCCCTGCGCTACTCGGCCGTGAACTACCTCTCGACCCTGGCCTACCAGGCGCCGTACTTCGCCCTGCCCGTCATCGTCCTGGCCTCGGTCAGCTCGGAGAGCTACGCCAGCTTCAACGTGGCGTGGGGCATCGTGGCCGTGGCCTTCTACGTGCCGACGGCGCTGGGCCAGGCCCTCCTGGCCGAGGGCGGGCGCGACGGGGCCCACCTCCGCTCGCAGGTCCGCCTGGCCATGGTCCTGGCCCTGGGCCTCATGGTGGCGGGAGGTCTCGTCACCGCCGTGGGCCGCGATGTGGTCACCGCCGTCTACGGCGACGGCTACTCCGATGCCGCCCGCGTGCTGCCGGCCATGGTGGCGGCCGGCATCCCGTGGGCCATCACGTCGCTGCTGCTCTCCGAGGTGCGGATCCTCCACCGCCACGCGGCCACGGTGTCGATCACCCTCGGCCTCACCGCCGCCATCGTCATCCCGGCGCTGCTGCTCGTGCCCGACGGCGGCCTCGGCCCCGACGGCATCGACGGTGCCAGCATCTCGTGGCTCATCGGCAACCTGGTGGCCGCCGGCGTGGCCGTCGTCGCCTCGCGGATCAGCCACGCCCGAGGCGCGGCCGACCCGAAGCTCGACGACGACCCGACCCTCGACGAGCCGGGCACCGAGGCCGCCGCCACCGAGGTCGGCATCACCCTGGCCGAGCACTCCGCCTGACGTCGGGGCGAACCGGCCCGGCCGGTGGGGACGGGGCGCCGGAGCACGGCTACGATCCTGGGTTCCGACCAGGGGGGTTGAGATGACGATGGATCTGTCGAAGGACGCCGCGTCCGCAGGGGTGAGCGGGCCGATCGAGGCATGGCTCCAGGAGCTGTGGGACCGCGGGGGCAGCGACCTGCTGCTGAGCGAGGGCATCAAGCCCATGATCCGTGTCGACGGGGGCCTGATCCCGATCGAGGCGGCCGACGTGCTCACCGCCGAGCGGGTCGAGGAGCTGGTCCTGGGCCTCCTGCCGGAGGACAAGCGGGCCGAGCTCGTGCGTCACCGCGAGGTCGACTTCTCCTTCGGGTGGCACGACGTCACCCGGCTCCGGGGCAACGCCTTCTACCAGCGGGGCACGGTCGCCGTCGCCCTGCGCGTGATCCCGTTCTACATCCCGTCCTTCGACGAGCTGGGCCTGCCGCCGGTGTTCAACCACCTGTGCGGTGCCACCCAGGGCCTCGTCCTGGTCACCGGCCCGACGGGCTCCGGCAAGTCGACCACCCAGGCGTCCATGGTCGACAAGATCAACGCCACCCGGCCGGTCCACATCCTCACCCTCGAGGACCCGATCGAGTTCGTGCACCGCCACAAGAAGGGCGTGGTCAGCCAGCGCGAGATCGGCTTCGACACCACCAGCTTCCCCCGCGGCCTGCGCGCCGCCCTGCGCGAGGACCCCGATGTCCTGCTCGTGGGCGAGATGCGCGACCCCGAGAGCATCCAGACGACGCTGAGCTTCGCCGAGACCGGTCACCTCGTGATCGCCACGCTGCACACCAACGACGCCAGCACGGCCATCGACCGGATCATCGACGTCTTCCCGACCGACCGCCAGCAGCAGGTCCGGGCCCAGCTCGCCGCCTGCCTCCACGCCGTGATCGCCCAGCGTCTGGTGCCCCGCATCGGAGGCGGCCTGGCCGCCGCCTTCGAGGTCCTGGTGGCCACCACCGCCGGACGGTCGCTGATCCGCGAGGGGCGCAGCCACCAGATCCGCAACGTGATCGCCCAGGGTGCCAGCGACGGGATGTTCACGCTGGAGGCCTCGCTCACCCACCTCGTCGAGCAGGGCTACGTGTCCTACGAGGACGCCGCCGCCCGCGCCGTCGTCCCCAGCGAGGTCCGCCTGCGGAGGCAGCCCCCGCCCCCGGTCGCCCCCATGCCGGCGGTGGCCCCGATGCCGCCGGCGGCCGCCACCCCCGTCGGCTAGTCCCGACGCACGCGTGAGGCGCAGGCCCTCGGCCTGCGCCTCCTTCGCGTCCGGGCCCGGGTAGCCCTGCGGCTCCGACACCCTCCGGGCGCGCCGGAGGCGGGGGCCGCGGCCCCCGCCTCCGGGTCAGATCAGGTCAGGCTCTGATCAGCAGGCCGTGGTGACCTTGCCGTTGGCGTCGAAGGCGAAGTCCGTGCCGGGCTCCTCCATGTACGTCGGGTGCAGCTCGTCGGAGGTGAGCGGGTACTTGTTCGGGTCCTGATCGGCGTAGAACGCCTGGGCCGCGGACTCGGCAGTCTTCTTCTCGGTGGTGCACTTGCTCTTCTCGCTCGAGGTGCGGAGTGCCGTGACCGACAAGACGACGATGCCGGCGAGAACGCCGAGGATGATGATGACGACGAGGAGCTCGATGAGCGTGAAGCCCTTCTGCCCGATGTTCTTGTCGTCCCAGCTCTGGCTGGTACGGACATGCTTCAGCATGTATCCCCCCAATGGGATGTCGAGCCCCGATGTCCGGGGCAGGGTGAAGCGGCCGTCAAGGCGACGGCCGCCAACTCGAGAACAGTACGGAGACTGCTCGCGATCTGTCTGTGGTGCGTTCGGATCATTCGGGCTCATCGCAGGAGCTCCCACTCGATGACCTTGGGCACGCGCGCCCGTGTCGCAGGGACGGCCCAGCCGGGGTCGACGTCGTAGCGGACCCGCGCCCGGCCGAGGACGAACTCCTGTGTGTCGGCCGGGTCCTTGGCGCAGCTGAGGTCGCGCTC
>DATHEV010000575.1:0-4610 GCA_035318405.1 Iamia sp. | reverse complement strand
CCCGGGCGGTGGCCGTCAGCGGCCTCCCCACCCTCGTGGTGGGCAAGGGCTCCAACCTGCTCGTGGCCGACGCCGGCTTCCCGGGCATCGCCGTCGTGCTGGGTCCCGACCTGGCCACCGTCGAGGTCGAGGGCACCGTCGTGCGGGCCGGGGCCGGCGCCAGCCTCCCCGTCGTGGCCCGCCGGTCGGCCGCGGCCGGACTGACCGGGTTCGAGTGGGCCGTCGGGGTCCCGGGCTCGATCGGTGGGGCGGTGCGCATGAACGCCGGCGGCCACGGATCCGACATGGCGGCCACCCTCCAGAGCATCCGCGTCGTCGAGCTGGCCGCGGGGGAGGATGGTGCTGTGCCCGCGACGCTCCCTGCCGATGGCCTCGCGCTCGGGTATCGGCAGTCGAACGTGACGCCGTCGCAGGTGGTGGTGGGCGCCGAGCTGGCCCTGGCGCCCGGCGACCGGGCCACCGCCGAGGCCGAGATCAGCGCCATCGTGCGCTGGCGCCGCGAGAACCAGCCCGGCGGCCCCAACGCCGGCTCCGTGTTCACCAACCCGCCCGACGACTCCGCCGGCCGGCTCGTCGACGCCGCCGGCCTCAAGGGCCACCGGCGGGGGAGTGCGGCCGTCTCCGACAAGCACGCCAACTTCATCCAGGCCGACGCCGGCGGCTCGGCCGACGACGTCTTCGCCCTGATGGTCGAGGTGGCCCAGCGGGTGGAGGAGGTGCACGGCGTCCGCCTGCACCCCGAGACCCGCATGATCGGCCTCGACTGGCCCCTCGGACGGCCCGCATGAGCCCGCGGACCGATGTGAGGGAGTGGCGGCCGCCGACCGAGGCGCCGGTCATCGCCCACCCGCGCATGCGAGCCCGCCGGGCCGAGGTCGCCCGGGGCGTCAACCGCCGCCGGGTGCGTCGCCTCAAGGCCGTGCTCGGCGTCATCTGCACCATCGTGTGGGCGCTCGTCGCCCTCCGCAGTCCGCTGCTCGACGTCGATCGGGTCCAGGTCGTCGGGGCCGATCGGGTCCCCGTCGCCGACGTCACCCGGGCCGTCGGCAGTGGCCCCGGCACGCCCCTGATCGATGTCGACCTCAACGGCGCCCGCACGGGTGTCGCCGCCCTGCCCTGGGTCGACGAGGTGCGGGTGACCCGGCACTGGCCGGGCACGATCCGCATCGTCGTGACCGAGCGCCACGAGGTGGCCACGGTCAGCGCCGTGCGGCCCGATGAGGCGAACGGCTGGGCCCTCGTCGACGCCGACGGCCGGGTCCTCGCCGTCACCGCGGCGCGGCCCGACCTGCCGGCGCTGCCCGGCGAGCGCGACGTCGCCCCCGGCCAGGCCCTCGACGACGACGACCAGCGGGCGCTGGCCATCCTGGGCGACCTCCCCACCGCGCTGCGGTCGGCCACCGACACCACCGCCGATGGGGCCGACGGTCTCGAGCTGGTGCTCGACGACGGCTTCCGGGTCGTGCTGGGCGACGGCGACGACCTGGTCGCCAAGGCCGAGGCCGCCATCGCCGTCCGCCAGCACGCCGAGACCGCGGGAGGGGCGTGCCGCATCGACGTGCGCGTCCCCACCGCTCCGGTCTTGACCACCGGGAGGGGCTGTGCCTAGGGTCTCGACCACTACAAGAACTTTACATAACCCTCAGCCTCAACCAGAGGTCGAGGGTTCTCCGATGGTCGGCCCTGGCGGCCGACCGTCCCGCGCGTCCCGAGAACGGAGCTATTCCCATGGCCGGTAACCCGCAGAACTACCTGGCGGTGATCAAGGTCGTCGGCGTCGGCGGTGCCGGGTGCAACGCCGTCAACCGGATGATCGACGCCGGGCTCAAGGGCGTCGAGTTCATCGCCGTCAACACCGACGCCCAGGCGCTGCTCATGAGCGACGCCGACGTCAAGCTCGACATCGGGCGCGACCTCACCCGGGGCCTCGGCGCCGGCAGTGACCCCGACGTGGGGGCGGCCGCGGCCGAGTCCCACCGGGCCGAGCTCGAAGAGGTGATCAAGGGCGCCGACATGGTGTTCATCACCGCCGGCGAGGGCGGCGGCACCGGCACCGGCGGCGCCCCCGTGATCGCCGAGATCGCCAAGTCGCTCGGCGCTCTCACCATCGGCGTGGTCACCCGGCCCTTCGGCTTCGAGGGCCGCCGCCGCTCGGTCCAGGCCGAGCAGGGCGTCCAGAAGCTCAAGGAGCGGGTCGACACCCAGATCGTCATCCCCAACGACCGCCTGCTCACCGTCTCCGACGACAAGACCTCGGTGGTCAACGCCTTCAAGATGGCCGACGAGGTCCTCCTCCAGGGCGTCCAGGGCATCACCGACCTCATCACCACGCCCGGCCTGATCAACACCGACTTCGCCGACGTGAAGATGATCATGAGCAACGCCGGCTCGGCGCTGATGGGCATCGGCTACGCCTCGGGCGAGGGCCGCTCGCTCAACGCCGCCCGCAACGCCATCTCCAGCCCCCTGCTCGAGGCCTCCATCGAGGGCGCCCGCGGCATCCTGCTCAGCATCACCGGCGGCAGCGACATGGGCCTGTTCGAGGTCAACGAGGCGGCCGAGGTCATCCACGGCGTGGCCCACCCCGACGCCAACATCATCTTCGGCACCGTCATCGACGACGACATGGGCGACGAGGTCCGCGTCACCGTGATCGCCGCCGGCTTCGACCGGTGGGAGGAGGGCCGCACCCGGCCCCGCACCCACGAGCTCGAGGAGTCGGAGCGCCCCACGCCGGTCACCGACCTCTTCGGCGCCGACGACGAGCCGTCCGACGACGACGGCGACGACGACTTCGACGTCCCCTCCTTCCTGCGCTAGGGAGGGCCCCATGACGACGTCTGCGGATACGACCGGGTCGGGCCTGGCATCTCCTCGGCAGAGCCTCGGAGAGCAGGGCACTGTGCTCCTGGGTCGCCTCGCCTGGGGGCTCGGCTCCTGAGGGCTCGCTTCCTGTCGACGACGCGGGCCGACGGCGACCTGGCCGTCACCGGTGCCGAGCCGGGGCTCACCGCCCGGCGCCGCGCCGTCGTCGACCTGCCGTGGACCTGGTTGACCCAGGTCCACGGGGCCGACGTCGTCGCCGTGACCCGGCCCGGCGAGCACGCCGGCGTCCCGGCCGATGCCGCCGTGACCGCCGTCCCCGGTGCCGCCCTGGCCGTCACCACCGCCGACTGCGTCCCCGTGGTGCTCGTCGCCGACGGGGCCGTGGGCGTGGCCCATGCCGGGTGGAAGGGCCTGCTCGGCGGTGTGGTCGGGAACGCCGCCGCCGCCATGGCCGCCCTCGGCCACCCCCCGACCCGGGCCGTCATCGGCCCGTGCATCCGCCCCGAGCGCTACGAGTTCGGCGCCGCCGACCTCGACGCCATCGCCGCCCGCTGGGGCGACGACGTGCGGGCCACTACCGCGGCCGGGACGCCCGCCCTCGACGTGGCCGCCGGCGTGCGCCGGGCCCTGGCCGAGGTCGGCGTCACCGACGTGGCCGACGACGGCAGGTGCACCGCCACCGACGCCGCCACGTACTGGTCCTTCCGGGCCCGCCGGGAGATGGGCCGGGTGGCCACCGTCGCCTGGCTGGAGGAGGACGCCGGATGATCGCCGTGTCGGTCCCCGCGGCCGAGGTGGCGGTGCGCCTGGCCGCCGTCCGCGCCCGCATCGAACGGGCCGGGGGCGACCCCGACGCCGTCGCCGTCGTGGGCGTCACCAAGGGCTTCGACGCCTCGGCCGTCCACGCCGCCGTCGGTGCCGGGCTCGTCGACCTGGGGGAGAGCTACGCCCAGGAGATGGTCGAGAAGGTCGACGCTGAGCCTGGTGTCCGGTGGCACTGGGTCGGCCGGCTCCAGCGCAACAAGGTCCGCCAGGTCGCGGCCCACGTGGCCCTCTGGCACAGCGTCGACCGGGCGTCGCTGGGCGCCGAGATCGCCCGCCGGACACCCGGCGCCGCGGTGCTCGCCCAGGTGAACACCTCGGGCGAGGGGACCAAGGGGGGGTGCGCCCCGGACGAGACCGCCGCCCTCGTGGCCGACCTCCGCGCCGAGGGCCTCGAGGTGCGCGGGCTGATGACGGTGGCGCTCCGCGGGCCGGAGGGGGCGGCGTCCTGCTTCCGCACCCTGCGCACCCTGGCCGACGACCTCGGCCTCCAGGAGAGGTCGATGGGGATGTCCGACGACCTCGAGGCCGCGGTGGCCGAGGGGGCGACCCTCGTGCGGGTCGGCACCGCCCTGTTCGGACCGCGAGCGCGACGCACAGGTCGCGATGTCACAGACGGTTAGGCTCCCGTTTCAGGAGGTCAGATGGCGACCATGTGGCGCAAAGCGATGCTGTACCTCGGGCTCGGTCCCGACGAGGAGTACGACGACTACGACCCCGGGTACGACGAACCTGCCCCCGCGCCCGGCACCCATCGCCAGGCCCAGTCGCCCCCTCTCCTCCACGACCCCGAGCCTCACCAGCAGCAGTCGGCCGTCGGTGCGGTGCGGCCCATGACGCCCGTCCGCCCCGACTCCGGACCCACCGACTTCGCCTCGCAGGTCGGTGCCGGCATGGGCAGCGGCATGGGTGGTGGCGGCATCGGTGCCGTCACCCCGAGCGGCGTCGGCGGCGTCGGCGCC
>DATHEV010000574.1:0-7595 GCA_035318405.1 Iamia sp. | reverse complement strand
CTCGCGGGAGGCCACGTTCTCGCCCCCGGTGATGATGATGTCCTTGGCCCGGTCGACGATGGTGAGCAGGCCGTCGTCGGCGAGCGTGCCCACGTCGCCGGTGTGCAGCCAGCCGTCGTGCAGGGCGGCGGTGGTGGCCTCCGGGTCCTCCCAGTAGCCGGCGCACACCTGGGCGGCGCGGACGCAGACCTCGCCGGCGGCGCCGGTCGCGACCTCGGCGCCGTCGTCGCCGACGATGCGCAGCTCGACGCCGGGGCCGGCCCGACCGGCCGCCCGCAGCAGGCGCTCCTCGCCGGCCAGGCCCCGGCGGTGGTCGTCGGGGTCCAGGAACACGGCGTTGCCCGAGAGCTCGGTCATCCCGTAGCCCTGGGCGAAGTCGACGCCGAGCACGCCGGCCGCCTCGGCCAGCAGCGCCGGGGTCAGCGGGGCGGCGCCGTAGCTGATCGACCGGAGCGAGGCCAGGTCGTCGGGACCCTCGTGGGCGACGTGGTCCAGGAGGAGCCGCAACATGGTGGGCGCCAGCGACATCACCGTGACCCGGTGGGCGGCGGCCAGCTCGGCCACGGCGGCGGCCTCGAAGCGGCGGGGGAGCACGGTGGGCCGGCCCCGGTGGAGGGCGTGGAGGATGTTGTAGGCCGACACGTGGTAGAGCGGGAACGGGTAGAGGTAGACGTCGTCGTCGGCCAGCGGGCGGGCGGCCGCGGTGGTGGCCACGGCGGCGCCGAGGCTGCGGGCGGTGAGGACCGCGCCCTTGGCCCGACCGGTCGTGCCGCTGGTGAAGATGATCCACGCCGGGTCGTCGTCGGCGGGCGTGGGGAGCTCCCGGGCGATCGAGCCCGGTGCCGCGGTGAGGGCCGCCAGGCTGATGTCGCCCACGCCGTGGTCGAGCCCGACGGTGGTCTGGGGCCCGGCCCAGTGCTCGCCCGCCATCCCGATCCGGCCCAGCTCGTCGGCCGAGCCGATCAGCACCTCGGCCCCGGCCGCGGCCATCTGGGCCAGCATGTCGTCGGCGGTGAGACGGGTGTTCAGGGGGACGGCGATGCGGCCGGCGGCGGGGATGGCCAGCAGGAGGGCGACGACCGCCACCCGGTTGTCGGCGGCGATGGCGACGCGTCCACCCCGGGCCACCACGTCCGCCACCGCCCCGGCGATGGCCTCGACCTCGGCCCGGAGCTCGCCCCGCGTGACGGTGACGTCGGGGGCGACGAGGGCGGGATCGTCGTCGTGAGCCCGGTCGGAGCCGGTGCCGAGCACCAGGTCGAGGAGCTGCACGGCGCCATCGTGCCACCCGCGCCCGGCGTGGTCGGGGATGCGGATGGCGGGCCGTGTTGGGCATTCGCAGGGTCCTGACCAGGAGCGATGGCCCGTCTGGACTAGTCGCCGGTGCGCGTGCGGGCGGCCTGGGCCGCGCCGCGGGCCATGGCCCGGCGGGCCTCCATGTCGGCGTCGCGCGTGGCGATGGCCTGGCGCTTGTCGACCTGGCGGCGGCCCCGCCCGATGCCCAGCTCGAGCTTCACGTTGCTGCCCTTGAAGTACATCGACATCGGCACGAGCGTCAGCCGCTCCCGGTTCGTCCGGTCGCGGATCTGGTCGAGCTGCTCGCGGTGGAGCAGGAGCTTGCGGTCGCGCAGCGGCTCGGGCGGCACCTGGGTCGAGGCGTGGGAGTAGGCCGTGATGCCGATGCCGAAGACCCACAGCTCGTTGGCGACGATCCGGGCGTAGCTGTCGGCCAGCTGGACCTTGGCCTCCCGCAGCGCCTTGACCTCGGCGCCGCGCAGGACGATCCCGGCCTCCCAGGTGTCGAGGATCTCGTAGTCGCGCCGGGCGACGCGGTTGGTGGCGATGACGACCCTGTCGTCGTTGCGTCCGGGGGGCATGGGGTGACGACGCTACCCGTCGGTACTGTCTGCTCCGATGCTGTTGCTGGAACCGGGTGCCCGGGAGCTGATCGTCGCCCACGCCCTCGGCGGCTTCCCCGACGAGGCCTGCGGCTTCCTGGTGGGCGAGGTGGGTGCGGGGACCGACGAGCTGGGACTGCCCGTCGCCACCGTCCGGGCCTTCGTGCCGGCCCGCAACCTGCGGGAGTCCTCCCGGACCTACGAGATCGGGATCGACGGCTGGAACGCCGCCGACCGGGTCAACGACCAGCACGGCTGGGTGACGGTCGGCGTCGCCCACTCCCACACCCACTCCGAGGCGTGGCCGTCGCCCACCGACGTCGACGACGCCGACAACCCCATGCTCGACCCCGGCTGGCACTACCTGATCGTCTCGCTGCGCGACGCCACGCCCGTCGTGCGCTCCTTCCTCCTGGCCGAGCGGACGATCCGCGAGGAACAGGTCGTGGTGGCCGCCGGGAAGCCTGGGGCCCGAGCGGCCCGCTGAGCGGGAGAGGAGGTCGGGGGCCTCCCGGGTTAGGATTCCTGAGTGGTCCGCTCGGGTTTCCGGGCGGACATCCTGCGATCCACCTCGGAGCCCCCGTGGCCGTCTACAACTCGATCACCGAGCTGATCGGGAACACGCCGATCGTCGACGTCTCCCAGCTGAGCCCGAACCCCAAGGTGCGGCTGCTGGCGAAGCTCGAGGGGGGCAACCCCGCCGGGTCGGTCAAGGACCGCATCGCCCGTCAGATGATCGACGAGGCCGAGGCCGACGGCACCCTCAAGCCGGGCAGCACGCTCATCGAGCCCTCGTCGGGGAACACCGGCATCGCCCTGGCGATGATCTGCCAGATGCGCGGCTACCCGATCAAGATCGTCCTCCCGGAGAACGTGTCGATCGAGCGCCGTCAGCTGCTCGAGGTCTTCGGCGCCGAGGTCATCCTCTCCCCGGGGGCCGAGGGCTCCAACGGCGCCGTCCGCCGGGCGCAGGCGCTGGCCGCCGAGCACCCCGAGTGGGTCTTCCTCTACCAGTACGGCAACGAGGCCAACCCGCGGGCCCACTTCGAGACCACCGGCCCCGAGATCCTGCGCGACGTCCCCGAGATCACCCACTTCGTGGCCGGTCTCGGCACCAGCGGCACCCTGATGGGCGTGGGTCGCTACCTCCGCGAGACCAAGCCCGAGGTCAAGATCTACGCCGTCGAGCCGCCGGCGGGCGAGCTGGTCGAGGGGCTCCGCAACCTCGACGACGGCTACATCCCGCCCGTGTTCGAGAAGTGGGGCGGGCTCGACCTGCTCGACGGCAAGCGCATCGTGCGCCCCCGCGAGTCGCTGGAGTGGACCCGCCGGCTGGTGTCCGAAGCGGGGATCTTCGCCGGCATCTCCTCCGGCGCCGCCCTGGCCGGTGCGGTCAAGGTGGCCGAGAAGATCGACGAGGGCACCGTCGTGTTCATCGTCTGCGACGGCGGCTGGAAGTACCTCTCGACCGGCGCCTACACCGACGACCTCGACGCCGCCGAGGCCAAGGCCGAGTCGATCATCTACTTCTAGAAGCCCGGCATCTCGCCGGTCCGGCACGGCGAGTTGAGCGTCCACGCCTTGGTGCCGCTCTTCACGAACGTGCAGGTGTGGACGAAGACCTTGCCGCCGCCGCGAGGCACGGCCGCCGAGACGAAGGCGGTCGAGTAGCTCGGGGAGACGTCGTAGAACGACGTCATCCGGAACGACTGGCCGTGCACGGTGCACGACCCCTCGTAGCGGTCCTGGCCGGCCTCCTCGCCGATGAGCTTCAGTGAACACGTGGGCGCGTCACCGGCGGCGCGGCCGGTGAAGACCTTGTACGCGCTGCTGGTCGTCCGCTGCTCCAGCTCGAGCTCCGAGGGCGTGCAGCCGGCGAGGGCGATGGCCCCCAGGCCCACGGCCAGGGCGAGCGCGGCGATGTGACGGATGGGGCGACGAGACGTCGTCATGTGGTCCTCCCAGGGTTCCCGACCAACCGGTGACACTACCGGGGCCCCCGCGCGCGGACCAGCGTCAGGCGCTCGAGTGGCGGTGGTGCCAGGCCGTGGCCACGTCGTCGACGTCGTAGGGGGTGAGGTTGAGCGGCGGGCCTTCGAGACGGCGGCGGTTGGCGGCGCGGATCTGGGTGTTGATGTCCTCGATCACGGCGCGGCAGGCGGCCTCGGTGGGGGCGGCGAGGGCGTCGACCAGGGCGTCCTCGGCCGCCTTGCGCAGCACCAGCGACGGCGGGGTGTAGGACAGGCCCTCGTCGGCCAGCTTGCGCCGGACCCACCACAGCTCGTCGGTGTCGTCGAGGCCCGGGATGGGCTGGCCCCGGCCCGGGAGGTCGTCGAAGTCGCCCCGCTCGCGCGCCTCGCGGATCTGGCGGTCCACGAACGTCTCGAAGGCCTCGCCGAAGGGCTTCCGCTCGGTCACGCCCCGAAGTCTGCCCGGTTCTCGGGCGGTCGGGCACGCCCGGGGTGACTCGATCGTCGTTGGGGTGTGAGGCATGGTGCGGAGGTGGCACGACCGATGGAGGAGTGGCGGTCCCTCCCGGGATCGGAGGGGCCCGAGGGGTTCGACGCCGTCTACGTCGCCGAGCGGCCGGCCATCGTGCGGCTGGCGTTCCTCCTCGTGCGCGACCGGGCGGTCGCCGAGGAGCTGGCCCAGGAGGCCTTCCTCCGTCTCTTCGCCCACTTCGCCACGGTGGAGAACCCACCTGGGTTCCTGCGGACCGTCGTGGTTCGGCTGGCGTCGACCTGGCGCCGCCGCCGGACCATGGAGGCCCAGCGGCTGACGCTCGTCGCCACCGACGGCCACCGCCTGCCGGGCGAGCTCGACGAGACGTGGGAGGCCATCGGCCGGCTCCGTCCCGAGCGGGCCGAGGTGCTGGTGCTGCGGTTCTACGAGGATCTCGACCACCGCGAGATCGGGCGGATCCTGGGCTGTTCGGCGGGGACGGCCCGCAGCCGCCTCCGCCGAGCCCTGGCCGACCTGAAGCAGGAGCTGGCGTGAGCGCCGACGACCGCTTGGCCGCCGAGGTCCGCCGCGCCCTGCGGAGCCAGGCCGACGACCTGCCCGTCGCCGACGTCCCCTTCGACCCGGCCGCCACCAGCCTGCTGGACCTGGACGCCGCGGACGACGGCGCCGCCGGGCGGCGCGAGGGGGTCGATCGCCGCTGGCCGCGGGCGGCCGTGGCCGCCGCCGCCGTGCTGGTGGTGCTGGGCGGGCTCGTCGCCGTGCGGCTGGCCGACGAGCCTCCGGTGGAGCAGGCCAGCCCGAGCACCGATGGCGCCTCGACCTCGACCTCGACCTCGGTCCCCGGCGCCGTCCCCGACGGCGGACCCGGCCTCCTCCCGGCCGTCGTGCCCGACGACCTGGTGGCGTGGTCGGTGCGCTGGGGCATCGAGAGGATCGAGCAGCCCCCGCTGGCCCAGCTCTTCGCCACGGGTGACGGGGAGGGCCGGGTCCTCGTCATCGTCCAGCCCGCCGACGACCGCCCGATCGACGGCGACCTCGAGGTGCGGGGCCACCCGGCGATGGCGGAGTCGGGGGCCGGGGCCTCGTCGACCGTGGCGTGGGAGGAGGACGGCGCCCTCTTCACCGCCGAGCACATCGGCATCGACCAGGACGCCGTGATCGCCTTCCTCGACGGGCTGGAGCGTCGGACCGACGCGCCGGCCGGTGGCCTCGGGGCGCCGTCCGCCGGTCCGCTCGGGCTGGTCGACGAGGTCGAGGGTGGCCCGGTCCGGGTCCGGACCACCACGGTGGCCTACCGCGATCGGGCCGACGCGGTGGCACCGGGCGAGGGCCGTCAGCTCACCGTCCAGGCCTCGACCCCCGTCGTCCGCCGGACGCTCACGATCGCCGGGTTGCGGGCGCGCTACCTCGCGGGGGGCGCGGCCAGCGCCGGGGCCGGAGCCGTGGCCGTCGCCGTGGACGAGGACGCCGGCACGGCCACGTCGGTCGACGGCGACGGCCTGCTGGTCGAGGTCGACGCCCACGGCACCGCCCTCGACGGCGACGTCCTGGAGGAGGTCGCTCGCCGCGTGGAGGAGGTGTCGGCGACGGCCATGGTCGACCTGCGGACCGAGGTCGACGAGCGCATCATCAGCGAGCTCCCGGTCACCCGGCGGATCGAGATGGACCACTTCTATGGAGAGCCGAAGGCCGCCGTCGAGCTGCGGGAGGACGGCGACGCCCGGGCGACCTGTCTGTTCCTGAAGGGCGGTGCCCACGCATGCACCGGTGTCGGCGTCGACCTCGATCCGGTCTCGGCCCTCCTCCAGGGGAGCTGGTACGTGGCCGCCATCGGGCCGGCGAGGATCGAGGTCGTCGATGACGAGGGGAGGCCGGTGTCCTTCCGCCGGCAGGAAGACGAGGGCTGGCACGCCGCCGAGGCCACCGTGCACGAGAGCATGGACCTGGTCGTGGTGGACGGCGTGCCCCTTCGTCGTCCCTCTGTCTGAGGGCCCACCGCTACGGTCGGCGGCGTGCTGATCGCTCGTCGTGCTCCCGCCGTGCTGGCCTCCGTCCTCGCCCTCGTGCTGGTGACCGGCACGGTGGCCGCCGGTCCCGCGCCCGCGGCCGCGGCGCCGGGCGAGCGCTACTTCGATCGGATCTTCGGCCAGGTCACCGTCGCCCGGGACCTGGCCTACGGCGCCGGACCCGACGAGCACGGCCGGCGCCAGGAGCTCAACCTCGACGTCTACACGCCCGTGGGCGACACGATGGGGGCCCGGCCCGCCATCGTCCTGGCCTACGGCGGTGGCTTCGTCGGTGGGAGCAAGGAGCAGATGGCCGGTCTGGCCACGGCCTACGCCCAGCGGGGCTTCGTGGCCCTGTCGATCGAGTACCGGATGGACGAGGCGGCCGGCGGCATCAGCTTTCCGCCCGACGCCGGCGAGATCGTCCGCATCATCGACGCCAAGCACGACATGCAGGCCGCCGTCCGCTGGGCCCGGGCCCAGGCCGGCACCTACGGCATCGACCCCCAGCGGGTGGCGGTGGGTGGGGCGTCGGCGGGCGCCGTCACCTCCATCCTCACCGCGACCATGCCCGACGACCCGGGCTCCAGCGGGACGCCGGGTGTGTCGTCGAAGGTGTGCACCGCGGTGGCGCTGGCCGGTGCCGGCGAGCCGGCCCTGGTCGACGCGGGCGACGCCGGCGCCATCTTCTTCCACGGCGACCAGGACACGACCGTGCCCTACAGCGCGGCGGTGGCGACCAAGGAGGCCATGGACGAGGCCGGGCTGGCCACCGAGATGGTGACCTTCCCCGGAGCCGGGCACGACCTGCCCAACGGTGCCCTGATGGAGCAGCGGTCGTCGGAGTGGCTGGTCGAGCAGATGGTCGAGCGGGAGACGGGCTGCGTCGGTCCGGCCGTCCCGGCCCACGCCTCGTTCGTGAAGGCGGCGTACCAGGACCTCCTCGGCCGGGCTCCGAGCAGCGATGAGATCGTCCAGCAGGCCGGGCTCCTCGACGTCGGCGGGACGCGGGCGGCGCTGCTGGGACGGCTCACCGCCAGCGACGAGTGGCTGGGGGCGATCGTGACCGATCTGTACCGGGACACGTTGGGTCGTGAGCCCGATGGCGCCGGGCTGGCGTACTGGGTCGGCGCCCTGCGCTCGGGGCGGTACACGGTGGCGCAGGTGGCGGCGTCGTTCCATGCCGCGCCGGAGTTCCGTGACGGGACGCTGGAGGAGTGGGTGGGCG
>DATHEV010000573.1:0-4259 GCA_035318405.1 Iamia sp. | reverse complement strand
CTCGCCCGAGGACGGGGATGACTTCCTGGAGCTGCACAACCCGGGCGACACGGCCGTCGACATCGGCGGGGCCTGCTTCACCGGCATCGGCGGGTGCTTCGCCGAGGGCACGATGCTGGCGGCCGGCGGGTACCTGGTCGCGGCCGAGTCGGCCGCCGACTACGCCACCGCCTTCCCCGGCGCCCCGGCGCCCGTCCTCGACTTCACCGGCGGCCTGTCCAACGGCGGCGAGACGATCAGCCTGAGCGACGACGGCGAGGGCGACGATGTGCTCGACACCGTCACCTACGCCGATTCGTCGCCGTGGCCGACCAGCGCCGACGGCGGCGGACCGTCGCTGGAGCTGATCGATCCCCTGGGCGACAACGACGTCCCGGCCGCCTGGGCCGCGTCCGACCCCGGGCCCACGCCGGGCGCGCAGAACACCCGGTTCGGGCAGGGTGCGGCGCCGGTCATCGGCGCCGTCGAGGTCGGGCCCACCGAGCAGGACGCTCCGACGACGATCACCGCCGCGGTGACCGGGGCGACGGCGGTGGAGCTGGAGGTGGTGATCGGCTTCGGCGAGCCCCAGACGATCGCCATGGCCGACGACGGCGCCCACGGCGACGGCCCGGACGACGACGGCACCTACGGCGCGGCCGTGCCCGGCCAGCCGGCGAACACCCTCGTGCGCTACCGGGTGCGGGCGACGCAGGGCGACGCCGAGGTCGCCGTCCCCGACGCCGGCGACTCGCGACCCCGCCTGGGCTTCGTGGTGGCACCACCGGCCCCGCCCACCCCGCTCCCGCTCCTCCAGTGGTTCATCGATCCCGCCGACCTCGAGACGCTGATGGAGAACATCGCGACGAACGACTACGTCCCTGCCGTGGTCGCCTACGGCAGCGAGGTCTGGGACGGCGCCGAGGTCCGGGGCCAGGGCACGGACCGCTCCGCGGCCAAGCTCAGCTTCAAGTTCAAGATGCCCGATGACCACCCGCTGGTGGCGCCGGACCTGGTGCCCGAGCCGGTCGACGAGTTCGTCATCGACAGCGACCGGGACGACGCCATGGGCGCCTCGGTGAACGTCGCCCTCGACTCCTACGCCGAGACCAACCCGTTCGTCCCCCAACGGGCCAAGGTGCGCGTCCACCGCAACGGCGGCTACTTCGGCCTGTTCACGTTCCTGGAGGAGTGGGAGAACGGGTTCTTCGCCCGGGCCGGGCTCGACCAGCCCGGCGTCGAGATCTACGAACCCGAGGACCTCGACGGGCTCCTCATCGACGAGGGCTCGCCCGACGCCCTCGAGCCCCGCTTCGAGAAGCTCGCCGGGCAGGGGGGCTCCTACGCCAACCTCTACGCCCTGGTGCAGGCCATCGACGGCCCGCCCACGCCGGCGCGGTCCGCCCTGTTGCGCGACCTGTTCGACCTGCCGGCCCTCGTCGAGTACCTGGCCATGGGGACCGTCCTCCAGCACTGGGACCAGACGGTGCACAACTACCTGGTGATCCGGGACCCGGCCACCGGCCGCTGGCGGTTCGGCCCGTCCGATCTCGACAACGCCGTCGGCCTGTCACTCAACCCGCTGACCGGCATCGGCGTCCGCCACCGGAACGTCTTCCCCTACGGGCCCGACACCCTCGTGAGCGCCCTGCGCACCGACCCGCTGTTCGCCGAGATGTACTTCCGGCGGGTGCGCACCCTGGCCGACGAGCTGCTGGCCGGCGGCGGGCTCGAGGCCCGAGCCGACGCCCTGTTCCCCGGCGTCGCGGCCGACGTCGAGGAGGACCGCCTTCTCTACGGCCAGCCGTTCAACGCGGCCCAGGGCCGGGCCTGGTTCAGCTCCTACGTCGACTACAAGTCCCAGCAGCTGCTCGTCACCCATCGACGCTCCGACGAGGTGCCCGCGGCGCCGACCGGCGGCCTGTCCGTCGTCGTCAGCGAGGTCGCCTACGCCGCCGTCGGCGGTCCCGGCCACGACCTGGTCGAGCTGCACAACCCGTCGAGCGAGGCTCTCGACCTCTCGGGCTGGACCCTGGAGGGCCTCGCCACCGCCACCCTCCCGCCCGGCACCGTCCTGCCCGCCCGCGGCTTCCTCGTGGTGCCCGGCGACCAGGAGGCGACGGCGGGCGAGCGCCCGTCGGGGACCCTCGTGGCCGGCGAGCTCACCGCCGGTGTCGCCGACGGCGGCGGCACCATGGTGATCCGCGACGTCAGCGGCACGGTGCGGGGCCGGGCCGCCTACGGCACCACCGTCCCGTGGCCCACGGCGCCCGCCGCCGGCACGGCGACCCTGGAGCGCGTCGACCCCGCCAACCCCGGCGTGGGCCCGTCCTCGTGGAGGGCGTCGGCCGCACCCACGGGCTCGCCCGGCGGCTCCGGCAACCCCGCCGACCCGGCTCCGGCCGACCGGCTGTCGGTCGAGGCCTCCGCCGACCAGGTCGAGACCAGGCCCGGCGACGGCAGCCGGGTCTTCATCTCGGTCGTGGTCACCAACACCGGCACCGCCGTCCGATCCGGTGTCGCCCTGACCGCCACGGGCGCGACCTGCCCGGCCGTGGTCGGCACCCTCGCCCCCGGCGCCAGCTCCAAGCTCCGCTGCCGGACCCTCGGCAGCACCACCCCCGACCGCACCTACGTCTTCACGGCCACGAGCGGCTCGGTGCAGGCCCGCTCCGCGCCCGTGCAGGTGCGCACCCTCCAGCACATCACCCAGCTCCTCGAGCAGCACCTCCCCACCGCGCCGGGTGCACCCGAGGCGACCGCGCCCGGCGAGGGACGCATCGACCTCACGTGGACCCCGCCGAGCCCGTCGATCGTGGCGCCGCCGCGCTGGATCGTCATCACCGAGTGCGCGCCCGGCCAGGCCGTCCCGACCGGCGGCACGCTCCACGCCCCGGGCGCGTCGGCCCAGCTCGACCACCTCCCGCTCGACCAGCCCGTCCAGCTGGCGGTCGCCGTCCGCAACCAGAGCGGGACGGGCCCCCGCACCCCACCGACGCCGGTCCTGACCCCCCGGTCCACGGCCGTCTTCCCGTTCGTGAGCACCTCGGACCTCGTGCGTCGCCTCTTCGCCGACGCCGAGGGCCGCCAGCCCACCGCCAACGAGATCGCGGGGTGGAGCGCCGCCATCGAGGGCGGCATGTCGCCGTCCCGCATCGTCACCGACGCCCTGGCCGAGCCCCGGTGGGCCAGTGACCTGGCCCCCATCGCCCGTCTCTACATCGCCTACTTCGGCCGCCTGCCCGACCAGGCCGGCCTGGACTACTGGTTGGGTCGGCGCCGGGCGGGTGTCGGCCTCGACGCCGTCTCGGCGTCCTTCGCCCGCACCCCCGAGTTCCGCACCCAGTACGGCGCCCTGTCCGACTCGGCCTTCGTCACCCAGCTCTACCGCAACGTCTTCAGCCGCGAACCCGATGCCGCCGGCCGCAGCTACTGGGTGGACCGCATCGCCACCGGCATGTCCCGAGGGCGGGTCGTCACGTCGTTCTCGGAGTCGGCCGAGGGCCGGATCCTGCTGGCCCCGATGGTGCAGACCTCGCTGGTGTGGAGGGCCCTGACCGGCACCACGCCGAACGCGGCCATCGCCCGCCCCGCCATCGACTGGCTCGCCGCCGGTGGATCACTGCTCACGGTCGTCGAGGGCCTGCGCACCTCCGATCGCTACGCCGAGCACGTGGGCTGACGAGCGCCCGCGCCGACCTTCGGTGGCGGCTCAGGCCTGGAGGGCGGCGATCGTCTTGGCGATGCGGCGGGCGCGGGTCTCCTCGGCCTTGGCGGCCGCGATCGGCTCGGCGTGGGCCCGCTGCTTGCTGTAGCTGAGGGCGTCCCACGCGGCCTGGGCCGAGGGGTCGGCGGCCAGGGCGGCGGCGAGGTCGTCGGGGACCTCGACGACACGGGGGGCGTCGTCGACGTCGAGGCGGACCTCGACCTCGTCGCCGGCGCCGCGGCCGGTGGCGGCCCGGGTCGAGGCGTTGAACGAGATCAGGTAGCGCCCGCCCATCGAGGCGATGGTGTTGCGGTACTGGAAGTCGCCGTCGATGGTGACGACGACCGGCACCCGCTTGCCCCGGTCGAACGCCAGCAGGACGTCCTCGGGGACCACGATGCCGACGTTGTTGCCGCCGGCCGACCAGAGGGTGGTGGTGAAGGTCTGCGATGTCTCAGCCATGCAGCGACAGACGCTACGACGCCCGGGAACTGAGCGGAGCTCAGCGGTCGAGGCGGAGCCAGGCCGCCTTGAGGTACGGCGGGTCGCCGGCGCCGGAGCGGTGGTCGAGGGG
>DATHEV010000572.1:0-2715 GCA_035318405.1 Iamia sp. | reverse complement strand
GGCGTCGTCGATGAAGCAGGTGATGATGTTGCGTCGGTACACGTCGCTCGGACGCAGCCCGTCGAACTCGGCGCCGGTCCAGGCGTGGTGGTGCTCGAACACGTAGTCCATCCGCTCGAGCGCGTACGGGATCCAGCCGATGCCACCCTCCGACAGGAGGATCTTCAGGTTCTCGTAGCGCTCGAAGTAGCCCGAGAAGATCCAGTCGGTCAGGCAGTAGGCCAGGTTGATGGGCGACAGGGCGCCGGACACCATGATCGGCGCGTCGGGCGACGTGGTGGGGATGCTCGACGACGAGCCGAAGTGGATGGCCAGGGGCAGCCCGGCGTCGGCGGCGGTGGAGAAGATGGGGTCCCAGTAGCCCGTCCGGTCGTGCATCGAGGGCAGGCCCAGCTTGCTGGGGTTCTCGGAGAACGAGATGGCCTTGGCCCCCTTGGCCGCGCACCGCTCGATCTCGCCCGCCGCCATGGCGGGGTCCCACAGCGGCAGGATGATCAGCGGGATGAACCGGCCGGGGGCGGCGCCGGCCCACTCGTCGATGACCCAGTCGTTGTAGCGGCGGACGCACCAGGCGGCGAGCTCCTTGTCGTCCGCCTCGTAGAAGGTCTGGCCGCAGAACCGGGGGAAGAACGGGAAGCAGAGCGACGCCAGCACGCCGTCCTGGTTCATGGCGTCGACGCGCGCCAGGGGGTCGTAGTAGGCCGGCAGCATGTCGGCGTAGTTGACCGGACCGGGGTCGATCGCCTCGGTCGGGCGTCCGGCCTGGACCAGGGCCCCGGTGATCGAGGTCCGGACGTCCTCGTAGACCCAGGTGTCCACCCCGTCCTCCTGGACGACGTGCGGCACCCGGTCCCTGATCGAGGCCGGCGCCGCACTGGTCCAGGCGTCCGGGGCCTCGAACAGGTGGTCGTCGACGGACACCAGCCAGCTCAGGTCGTCGTCAGCGAGCATGGGGAACCCCTTCGTCGTGGTCGGATCGGTCGGATCGGTCGGACGAGGTCGACCGTACGGCGACCTCGGCCGGAGGGGCAGGGGCGGTGGCGCCGGCTCTGTCGCCGGCCACAACGACGACGCCCTCCTCGGCCGGCAGCGGGACCCGGATGCAGGCGGCCCGGTGGGCGGGGCCCACCTCGACCAGGGTCGGGATGGTCTCGGCGCAGGCGTCGATGGCATGGGGGCAGCGGGTCCGGAACACGCAGCCGCTCGGTCGATCGCTGGGGCTGGGCACGTCGCCGACGGCGGCGCTCTGGCCCCGACGGCCGCGCTCCACGACGGGGTCGGCGACGGGGACCGAGGCCAGCAGCTGGCGGGTGTAGGGGTGCTGGGGGTCGGCGAACAGCTCCTCGCACGGGCCCTCCTCGACCACCCGCCCGAGGTACATGACGGCGACGCGGTGGGCCATGTGGTGCACGACGGACATGTCGTGCGAGATGAAGAGGAAGGACACGCCGGTCTCGTCCTGGAGGTCCTGGAGCAGGTTGATGATCTGGGCCTGCACCGACACGTCGAGGGCCGACACGGACTCGTCGCAGATGACGAGGTCGGGCTCGAGGGCCAGGGCCCGGGCGATGGCGATCCGCTGGCGCTGCCCGCCGCTGAACTCGTGGGGCATCCGGTCGGCTGCCCCGGCGCCGAGGCCGACCAGCTCGAGCAGCTCCGCCACCCGGGTCGCGGCCTCGGCCTTGGTCGTGCCGTGGGCCCGCAGCGGCTCGGCGATGACGTCGCCCACCCGCATGCGGGGGTTCATGGCCCCGTGCGGGTCCTGGAACACCAGCTGCACGTGGCGCCGGAGGGCGCGCAGCTCGCGGGATCCGGCGGTGAGCACGTCGGTGCCCCGGAGCCGCACGGTGCCGGCCACGGGCTCGTACATCCGCAGGATGCAGCGGGCCAGGGTCGACTTGCCGCACCCGGACTCACCGACGAGGGCGACGGTCTCGCCCGCCCTGACGACGAGATCGACGTTGTCAACGGCCCGCACCACGGAGCGGTCGCGGTGCCGGGCGCCCACCTGGGCGGCGCGGAACTCCATGGTCAGCCCCTCGACCTCGAGGAGCGGCGCCGCCCCATCGATGGCCGTCGGTCCGGTGCCGCTCATCGCTGCCCCTCCTCGTCCGCGGTGGGCGGCCCCGCCCGCCAGCACGCCGCCCACCGACCCGGGGCGATCTCCTCGAGCGGCGGCGCCTCGGCCGTGCAGCGGTCGACGGCCCGGCGG
Source organism: Iamia sp. (assembly GCA_035318405.1). Taxonomy (GTDB): domain Bacteria; phylum Actinomycetota; class Acidimicrobiia; order Acidimicrobiales; family Iamiaceae; genus Iamia. The sequence continues at coordinate 503 of DATHEV010000572.1, read as the reverse complement.
CAGCGGGGCGCGTAGGCGCACCCCTCGGGCAGCTGCTGCATGTCGGGCGGGCTCCCGGCGATGACCGTCAGGCGGCGCTGGCGGACCCCGCCGACCCCCGGGCGCGAGTTGAGGAGGTCGTGGGAGTACGGGTGGGCGGGGTCGGCGAAGACATCGATGGCGCTGGCGTCCTCGACGGCCCGGCCGGCGTACATGACGACCACCCGGTCGGCGTAGCGGGCGACCATGCCCAGGTCGTGGGTGATCAGGACGACCGCCATCCCCGTCGTGTCGCTCAGCTCGGCGATCAGGTCGAGGATCTGGGCCTGGACGGTGACGTCGAGGGCCGTCGTCGGCTCGTCGGCGATCAGGACGCGGGGGCGGCAGGCCACGGCCATGGCCAGCACGACGCGCTGGCGCATGCCGCCGCTCAGCTGGTGGGGGTAGCGCTGGAGCTGACGCTCGGGGTCGGGCAGGCGCACGGTGCGCAGCAGCTCGACGGCCCGGGTGTGGGCCTCCTGCCG
>DATHEV010000571.1:0-6611 GCA_035318405.1 Iamia sp. | reverse complement strand
GGGACTGCTCTCGGAACCGGCCGCGGCCGGCTCGGTCAGCCCGTCGCTGGTGCGGGCCCAGTCGCCCCCCGGGAGCGCCTCGACGGGCGGCAGGACCGAGAGCAGCTCCTCGGCGCTCGGGACGACGGGGGCCGGAGCGGTGGTCGTGGTGCTGGTCGTCGTGGTGGCGGCCTCGGTCGTGGTCGTCGTGCTGCGGGTCGTCGTGGTCGTGGCGCGAGGCTCGGTGGTCCGGGGCTGCTCGGTGGTCGTCGACGAGAGCTCGATCCCACCGTTGGTGCCGACGGCCTCGGGCTCGTCCTTCGAGCACGACGCGAGGGCCGCGACGACGAGGGCGGCGGCCGCCAGGCGGACGACGAAGGTGCGGGCCATGTCTCACCAGTCGGTCCCGTCCGCGCGACCTTGAGCGGGGCCCGGCCTGGTGCCGGCGCGGCCGCCAGGTGCCAGCATGAGCAGATGGCCGACGATCGCCTCTACTTCCGCCAGCTCCTCGCCGGGATGGATGTCGCCGAGGACGACATGATCGCCCAGCAGATGGTCAACTTCGTCTACCTGGTGGGCGACCGCGAGACGGGGGAGGCGGTGGCCGTCGACCTGGCCTACGACGTGCCCGGCATCCTCGACCTGCTGGAGGCCGACGGCATGCGTCTCACCGGCGCCCTGGCCACGCACTACCACCCCGATCACGTGGGCGGAAGCCTGATGGGCCACGCCATCGCCGGCATCGCCGAGCTCCTCGAGCGCACCGACGTGCCCGTCCACGTCCAGGCCGACGAGGTCGAGTGGGTCACCAAGGCCACCGGCGTCAGCACCGACCACCTGGTCGGCCACGCCAGCGGCGACACCGTGACCGTGGGCGAGATCCCCATCACCCTCATCCACACACCTGGGCACACCCCCGGCAGCCAGTGCTTCCTCGTCGAGGGCAAGCTGCTCGGCGGTGACACGCTGTTCCTCGACGGCTGTGGGCGCACCGACCTGCCCGGCAGCGATCCCGAGCAGATGTACCTGTCGCTCACCCAGCGGCTCAACCAGGTGCCCGACGACGCCGTGCTCTACCCCGGTCACCTCTACTCGGAGAAGCCGGCGGCGCCGATGGGCGAGGTGCGCCAGCGCAACGTGGTGTTCCGGCCCCAGACCGCCGAGCAGTGGATGATGATGTTCGCACCCTGAGGGGCCGGAGGCCTCTCAGGATGTGACGGGCGGTCTGGGCTGCGACGGAGTCGCTGCCCAGAACGGGGATCAGAACCGCCCGCGGATGCGGCATGGCCTCATCTCCCGCGTGGTAGGTCTGCGGAGGTTCTGATCGCCTCTGCACCCCGGAGTCCCCGTGACCGATCCCGTCGAGCCCGCCACGACCCTCGCCGTCCCCCGTGACGACGGGACCATGGACATGCCGGTGTGGTTGCCGGAGTCGGGGTCCGGACCCGGCATCGTGCTGGTCCAGGAGATCTTCGGGGTGGGGGAGTGGATCCGGGCCGTGGCCACCGAGCTGGCGGCCGAGGGCTACGTCGTCGGCGCCCCGGACCTGTACTGGCGGATCGCACCGGGTTTCTCTCCCGACCACGACGAGGCGGGCATCGGAGCCGCCTTCGAGATGGTCGGCCAGCTCGACATCCCCGGGGCGGTGGGCGACACCGTCGCCGCTCTCGACGTGCTCGGCGCCCACGACGCCGTCACCGGTCCGGCGGCCGTCCTCGGCTACTGCCTGGGCGGCACCATCGCCTGGCTGGCGGCGGCCGACGGCGACCCGTCGGTGTGCGTCTCGTACTACGGCTCCGGCGTGTCCGACGCCGCCGACCGGGTGGCCGACATCGGCTGCCCGACGCTCCTCCACTTCGGTGGGGCCGACCCCTTCATCAGCTCCGAGCAGGTCGCCACCGTCGCCGCCGCCGTCGAGACGGTCGCGCACGTCGAGCTCCAGGTCCACGCCGGCGCCGGCCACGCCTTCGAGAACTTCCGGGCCGAGCAGTTCCACGACCCCGACGCCACCGTCGTCAGCCGCGCCCAGACCCTCGAGTTCCTCCGCCAGCACCTCGCCGTGTGAGGACCACGAGGTGCCAGGCACCTCGTGGTCCTCCGACCTCGGTCACTCGGTGCCAGGCACCGAGTGACCGTCCGGCTGGTCCTCGATCAGTCGACCGTCGGCAGGGGGTCGGCCTCGCCGGTCTGGACGCGCCAGAGGGCGGCGTAGAGGCCGCCGCCGGCGACGAGCTCGTCGTGGGTGCCGGACTCGACGACCCGGCCCCGCTCCAGGACGTGGATGCGATCGGCGTGGCGGACGGTCGAGAGGCGGTGGGCGATCACCACGACGGTCCGGTCGCGGCCCACGGCCTCGAGCGAGCGCTGGATGGCCGCCTCGGTCTCGTTGTCGACCGCCGAGGTCGCCTCGTCGAGCACGAGGATCCGGGGGTCGCGCAGGATCGCCCGGGCGATCGAGATCCGCTGGCGCTGGCCGCCGGAGAGCTTCTGGCCCCGTTCGCCGACGACGGTGTCGTAGCCCCGAGGCAGCTCCCGGACGAAGTCGTCGGCCTCGGCCAGCCGGGCGGCGGCGACCACGTCGTCGAGTGGCGCGTCGGGCCGGCCGTAGGCCACGTTCTCGCGGACGGTGCCCTGGAAGAGGAAGACGTCCTGGCCCACGTAGCCCATGGCGCCCCGCAGCGAGGCGAAGGTCAGGTCCCGCAGGTCGGCGCCGTCGAGGCGGATGGTGCCGGCGGTCGGCTCGTACAGCCGCAGCAGGAGCTTGACCACGGTGGACTTCCCGGCCCCGGTCGATCCGACGATGGCGTGGGTCTCGCCCGCCGGCACGTGCAGGGCGAACCCCTGGAGCACGGGGGCACCGTCGGGGCCGTAGGCGAAGTCGACGTCGTCGAAGTGCACCTCGCCCCGCCCGTCGGCCGGGAGGGCGGTGGCGCCGGGCGTGATGGTCGGCTGCACGGCCAGGAGGTCGAGGATGCGCCGGGTCGAGGCCATGGCCCGCTGGTAGAGGTCGAAGGTCTCGCCCAGGCGGGTTAGCGGCCAGAGGAGCCGCTGGGTCATGTAGACGAGCACCGAGAAGATGCCGATGTTGAGATCGCCGGTGAGAGCGGCCCGGCCGCCCACGATGAGGGTGGCGGTGAAGGCGGCCAGGATCGCCATGCGGATGATCGGGGTGAACGCCGACGACAGGCGGATGGCCTCGCCGTTGGCGTCGCGGTAGCCCTGGCTGGCGGTCTCGACCCGGGCCATCTCCCGCCGCTCGGCGGTGAAGGCCCGGATGGTGGCGATGCCCGAGAGGTTGCCGGCGATGAGACCGGCGACGTCGCCGGCAGCTTGGCGGACCTTGGCGTAGCGGGGCTCGAGCCGGCGCTGGAACAGGATCGAGCCGTAGATGATGACGGGGATGGGGAGGAACGCGACCAGCCCCAGCTCGGGGGCGGCCACGAAGAACACGGCCCCCACGAACACCACGTTGACGGCGGTGGCCAAGATGTCGATGGCGCCGATGTCGAGGAAGCGCTCGAGCTGGTTGACGTCGTCGTTGAGGATCGAGAGCAGGCCGCCGGTCGACTGGTCCTCGAACCAGGCCAGCTCCAGGTCCTGCACGTGGCGGTAGGCGTCGACGCGGGCCTCGTGCTCGATGGTCTGGGCCAGGTTCCGCCACAGCAGGTGGGCCACGAAGTCGGCGCTGGACTCGACCAGCCAGACGCCCACGTTGATGATCGCCAGGGCGGTCAGCTGTCCGGTGAGGCTCTCGATGCCGAGCACGTCGCCCACCAGGGAGTCCTTGCCCCGCACGACCACGTCCACCGCCGCGCCGATCAGCAGCTCGGGCATGACGTCGGCCAGCTTGTTGAGCACCGTCACGGCGATGGCCGCCACCACCTGGCGGCGGTGGCCACCGGCGTAGGCCCACAGCCGCCGCAGCGGCGAGCGGGTGTCGGAGGTCGTCATCGGCACATCCACGCCGGCACCCTACGAGCCACCCCTCTGCGAGCTCGGGGGGAAGCGTGCCCCTCCAGGGTCACGAAACCCCCCGAGTTCGGGCGACGACCTAGCGGTAGGCCTCGGGGGTGGCGGGGAGGCCCTTGTCCTGCACCTCGACCATGTAGCGCCAGGCGTCGGGCTGGCTGCCGTCGAGGTCGGTGAAGCCGTACTCCTGCGCCAGCTGGCCCGACGACAGCGAGGCCTGGTTCCAGCGGGCCACGTCCGGATCGGCGGCCAGGGCGGCCACGGCCCGGCCCACGAAGCGGGGCGACTCCGAGATCCCGAAGTGCTTGGGGTCGGGGTACGGCTCCACGTGGGGCTGGGCGAGCGAGTCCCGCCAGTTCTCCTCCGTGACGCCGTGGTGCTCGAGCATCATCTCCGAGCGCAGCCACCCCGGCGTGAGGGCCACTGCGGTGCCGCCGTGGGTGGCCAGCTCGTGGCCGAGGGCCCAGCCCATGCGGATGACCGACCACTTGGCCAGGTCGTAGAAGACCGACAGCCGGTAGTTCACGGCGTTGTAGTCCGTCGTCCCGTCGGTCATCTCCACGACCAGGCCGCCGGGCTGGCGGATGAGCAGCGGCAGGGCGTGGTGGCTGGTGACCAGGTGCGTGTCGATGGCCAGACGCAGCAGGTGGCGGCCCTTGTCGAGGTCGTGCTCCCACACCGGGGTGTTCCAGTCGACCAGGTTCTCGCCGCCCCAGATGTCGTTGACGAGCACGTCGAGCCGTCCCGAGTCGCGGTCGATCCGGGCGACGAGATCGGCGACCTGGCCGGACTCGAGATGGTCGACCTGGACCGCGGTGGCCGTGCCGCCGGCCGCCGCGACCAGCTCGGCCGTCTCTTCGATCGTCTCGTCACGGTCGTACTCGGACCGCTGGTCGCGGGTGGTGCGCCCGGTGACGTAGACGTGGGCGCCGGCCGCGCCCAGCTCGACGGCGATGCCCCGCCCGGCGCCCCGGGTGGCCCCGGCGACGAGGGCGACCTTGCCCGTGAGGTCTGGGCTCTGTGCATTCATGGCTGCTCTCCTCGTTTGTGAACGACCATTCGTTTATACTCACCCGGGCCATGCCTCGCAAGCGCACCATCCCCGACACCACCGTCCTCGACGCCGCCCTCGCCCTGGCCGAGAGCGCCGGACCGGGAGCGCTCACCTTCGCCTCGCTCTCGGCCGAGATCGGGCTGGCGCCGGCCACGCTGGTCCAGCGCTTCGGCACCAAGGCCCGGCTCCTCCAGGCCGCCCTGCTGCGGGCGTGGGACCTGCTCGACGAGGCCACCGCGGCGGCCGACGCCGCCTCCGGTCCCGGGCCCACCGGCGTCGTCGAGATGGTCGTGGCGCTCAGCGGCCAGTACGACCGGGCGGAGCCGCCAGGCGAGCCGACCCAGAAGGCACGGCAGACCTTCTCCGAGGCGCAGCCGAGGAGCATCGACGGCCCACCCCCGGCGGACGCCCGCGACCCGTACGCCGACCAGATCCTGCTGTTGCGGGAGGACCTGCGCGACCCGGTGCTGCGGGCCCGGGGGCAGGCCTGGATCGCCACGCTGGCGGCGGCCATCGAGCGCCGCCTCGAGGGCGGAGAGCCCGGCGTGGGCCGGCTGGTCGTGGCCCAGTGGCAGGGTTCGCTCACCGTCTGGCAGTTCCACCGAGAGGGCGACCTGGACGTCGCCCTCGGCACGGCCGTGGCCAGCCTGCTCACCGCCCTGGGGTTCCCCGTCACCCCGCCCCGACCACGGCGTCGACCACGAGGTACACCGCCACCGCGGTGATCGCCGCGAGGTAGAGCGACCGGAACCACTGCTCGCTCAGGCGGTCGAGGACCCGGCTGCCCAGCTCGGTTCCCACCACGACGCCGACGATCCCGGCGGCCACGGTCGGGAGGTGGCCCGTGGGCGCCAGGCCGGCGGCCCCGAACAGCACCAGCTTGGCCAGGTGGCCGGCGACCTGGGTGCCGGCGAAGGTCCCCACGAAGCGCTGGCGGGTGGCGCTGGCCGCCTTGAACAGCGGGGCGAAGAGCGGTCCCGTGGCGCCGACCAGCGGGTTGAGGGCGCCCGCCACGGCCCCGATCCCGATCCAGCCGGCGGGGCTGGGCGCGGGGACCTCGAAGGTCGTCCGCTCGGGCACCCACGTGGCCACCAGCACGGTGACGGCGATGGCCATCTGGAGCACGGCCTCGGGGGCGGCCCGGGCGAGCGGGACGGTGAGCGCCCCGGCGGGGAGGAGCAGCAGCGACGAGCGGGCCACGATCCCCCAGTCGACGTCGCGGCGGCGGATCACCGTGCGGGTGCCGTTCGACGCCACCTGGATGGCGGCGTGGAGCGGGATGGCCACGACGGGATCGACCACCAGGAGGAGCAGGGCGAGGAGCACGATCCCGCCGCCGAACCCCAGCACCGCGGTCAGCGCTGATGTGCCGAGCGCCCCCACCGCCACCAGCACCACCTCGGTCCCATCCACCGCACTTGTCTACTACTTGTATCTAACTTGTTCAACTTAAGTACGACGCCAGCGCCGCGCAGTACGGTGGCCTGGCGGTGGCATCCGCTGCCGCGGGAGGGAGCGGGATGGCGCCACGGGACGAGGCCGGTGACCTGGTCGCCCGGGTCGATCGCCTGCAAGCCGCGGTGGCCGCCGCCGGGGCGATCCTCGTCGA
>DATHEV010000570.1:0-3453 GCA_035318405.1 Iamia sp. | reverse complement strand
TTGGCAGACCTACGGAGGCGAGACCGCGCTTCGGGAGCGGATCGTCGAGGTCTGCATGGCCAAAGAGGGATTCGAGTACACACCGACGTCGCTGACCCAGGGTCCGGCCGACGCCGGCGATGCCGCGCAGGATCGCCCCACCGACCCGAACCGCGTCATCTACGACGGCCTCTCGGCCGCTGATCAGCGTCGGTACAGCCAGGCATTGGCTGGAGTGGACGACGTGCACGACGATCGGCAGGTCACCGAGGCCGGGGACGGAGGGTGTGTCGCGGTCGCGACCGAGATCCTGCCGGGAGCGGCGAACCTGAACCCGGAGCTCATCGACGGGCTCGTCGCAGAGGTCGGCTCGCGTCGCACGTCCGAGGCCCGCTGCCCGGATGGGCTGACGCCAGAGCAGATCGACGAGCGATACCTCCTGGACGACGACCCCAGCAACGATGCGGAAGCCGACCGGCTGCTGGCGGCGTGCGATCGCACGTCCACCGTGGACATCGAGGCCGTGCAGGCCTACGTCGATGAGCGAGCCGACGCCTTCGCGGCCCACCTCGATCGCCTCGACGCCGACCTGATCGCCGCGGAACGGTACATCGCCGGATGAAGATCGATGGGCGAGCGGCGGAGGTCGACCTGATCGGTGTGTCGGCCGGGTCGAACGCCTCGACGGGACCCGATCTCTAGATGTCCAAGTTCGACGACCCAGTGCGGGCGACCGGCGCCACCGCCCTCTTCCCGCTTCACCCTGACGACTACGAGTGGCTGTACCGAGTCTCTCTGAGCGAGTTCAACAGCCTGCGTTGGAGGTATCGCGGCCAGGTTCCCCCCTTCGAGCTCTTCGTGCAGCAGCTGCACTCCGATGTCCTGGTGCAGTTCGTCGCCTTCGACCGCGACTCTGGCCTGCCGATCGGCCACGTCGTCGCGTACGCCGCCGACATGCGGAATCGTCACTGCTACATCGGGGTGGTGATGGACGAGCACACCCGCGGGCATGGACGTGGGTCCGAGTGCCTCGGGCTCCTCTCCGACTACCTGTTCGAGACGTGGGGCTTCCACAAGATCTTCGCGGAGGTACCCGCGTTCACCCTCGAGCCGATGCAGGGAAAGATGGATCGCCTCCAGCCGCAGGCTCTCAGCTTCGACATCGAGGGGGTGCTGACGGAGTACCTGTACCACAACGGCAAGTTCTGGGACATGTACCTCGTGAGCACCAGCCTGGCCAGCTGGTTGCAGTCCGCGGCGGCCGCGGACGACAGCGGTGCCCACATCGCGGAGGAGTCCGCCTCGTGAGTGATCGGCGGGATCGGCCGATCGGCGCGCCGCGAACGGACGTGTAACAGGAACGAAGACCCCGGGCATACAGCTGACATGGGAGTGGATCACCCGGATGCATCGGCGACCTCGTGGACCGATGCACAGCTCATCGTCGACTCAGTCGATGACGCGGAGCGGTTCGCCGAGGTCTACGACCGCCACTTCGACTCCGTCCTCGCGTTCCACTACCGCCGAACCCGGTGTGCGCAGACCGCCGCCGACCTGACGTCGGAGACCTTCGCCGCCGCGTTCACCTCGCGGTCTCGGTTCCGCGACACCGGCGCGCCGGCCCGGGCCTGGCTGTTCAAGATCGCACGCCGCCAGCTCTCCCACTACCGACGTCGCGAGGCGGTCGCATCCCGGGCGCGGCGCCGGCTCGGTGTCCACGTCGACGCCCTGCACGTCACCGATGTCGAGCGCATCGAGTCCCTCGTCGACTCCCGTCCACTGCTCGGCGATCTCGAGCGAGCGCTGGCGGACCTGCCCGACGGTCAGGCGGAAGCCGTACGGCTACGTGTCGGGATGGACCTCCCATACCCGGAGGTCGCAGCCAGGCTGGGTTGCAGCGAGGGTGCCGTGCGCGTCCGGGTGTCTCGCGGACTGGCCCGATTGATCGACGACCTCGGAGAGCAACGGTGAACGACACCTTCAAGTCCCAGCTGCGCAACGAGCTCCTGACGGCGATCCCACGGCACAGGCGCCGTCGTCAGCGACGTCGCATCGCCGCCGGTGCCGGCACGGTCGTGGTTGCGATCGCACTGGGGGTCACCGCCGCGCCCATCGGCGACGGCGAGACCTCCGACGTCCGAACCCGCCCAGGAGCTGCGCCCACCACCGAGGCCACGGACCCGCAGCCGCCGTCGACGACCACCGTCGACGGATCCGCCGCGCCTCCGACCAACCCGGTGCCCGGCGGGCCATCGCTGAGCGATGCAGACACCGAGGAGGCCGAGCGACGGGTGCGGACCTTCCTGGACCTGCTCCGCGCCGGCGACACCGCCGGCGCCGGACTCCTGTGGACCGGCAACCCCGAGGCGATGGGGACACCACCGGAGGCCGTCCAGGCCGAGATCGTCGTCCTCCTCGAGCAGTTCCGACAGGAGACCGCCTGGCTCCTGGGCGATCCAGAGCCGGACCTCACCGTCACGCCAGGGCCCGGAGAGCTCGATCCCGTCCCCATCGTCACCGTGGTCGTCGACAGCCCCAACGGCGGACGCCGGGCGGTTGCGTTCGTCATGACCCGTCCCGCTGACGATCCCGACCTGCTCATCGATCGACTGCCGGCGACCGACCCACGCACCAACCCCCTCGAGGGCTCAGGCCTTGCGCCGGGCCAGACCGTCCGCATCGCAGCCACCCCTGTCGAAGGAACCGTCCGAGCGTTCGTCAACGGCATCGAGGCTCCCTCCGCCGTCGACCTCGTCACGCGCTCCATCGACGTGGTCATCCCCGACACAGATGCTCGTGAGGTGACGCTCACCGTCGGCATCGCGACGCCCGAGGCCCCGGACGCCACCGCAGCCTGGTTCCCGCTGACCCCCTAGCCGTCCGGCCCCAGCACGGCCTGGTCAGCGGCTCAGAGCGTCTCCAAGAGACCGACCCGACACATCCAGACCTCCGGCGTCCGGGACCGCCGATCGACCGCCCAGGCGACCCGTCCCGTGGGTCGTCGGCTGGTCGATCGAGGGGCGAGAGCGCTCCCGATCCTTCGGCCGCAAGGGCGAGGCCCAGCGGTTCCGCTCGGAGCGATGCCGTGCGGTTCTCTGGCCTCCAGACTCCCGGCCCCCTGGCGCGGCCGCCGGACTACGAGGAGAGTTCAGCCCGGTGCGACCACCAGGCCTCGGCGGCGGTCATCGCGCTCTCGGCCTCGGGGACGCCGTCGCCCACGAGCCCTGCGGTGGCAGCCCAGTGCAGGGGGACGAGGGCGAGAGCGCCGGGGAGCCAACGGTGCTCGTCGCGAGTCAGCGGTTCCGGAGCCGTGCTTTCGTAGGCGCCGAGGAGTCGTCGCGGCTCGAGCAGCTCGCCGTTCGGTGCGACGTGGTGCAGGCTGGCCGCGATGTCGTACAGCCGCTCCCTGACCCTCGCAAAATCCAGGTCGAAGGTGGCCCATGAGCCGTCTGACAGTTCTCCCGCGTTGCCCAA
>DATHEV010000569.1:0-4271 GCA_035318405.1 Iamia sp. | reverse complement strand
GTGCTGGCCGGCCACCTCCACCTGTGCCTGCCCGGCACCGCCGCCGACGAGGTCCTGTTCCTGCTCGACCAGGAGGGCATCGCGGCCACGGCGGCGTCGTCGTGCGCCTCCGGGGCCACGTCGCCGTCGCACGTGCTGGCGGCTCTCGGCGTCGCCGACGAGACGGCCCGGGGCTCGCTCCGCCTGACGCTGGGCTGGTCGACCACCGACGCCGATGTCGACCGCGCCCTGGCCGCCGTGCCCGCCGCCGTGGCCCGGGCCGTGGGGACACCCGCCGCATGAGGGTGCTCGTCGCCATGTCCGGCGGGGTCGACTCGTCGGTGGCCGCCGCCCGCCTGGTCGAGGCCGGTCACGAGGTCGTCGGGGCCACGCTCAAGCTGTGGGGCGGGGCGTCGGACACGGGCTGCTGCTCGGTCGCGGATGTCGACGACGCCCGCCGGGTGGCCGACCACCTCGGCGTCGACCACCACACCTTCGCCTACGCCGACGAGTTCGAGGCCGGCGTCGTCGGGCCCTACGTGGCCGCCCACGCCGCCGGCGCCACCCCCAACCCGTGCATGGCCTGCAACCGCGAGGTGAAGTTCGGGGCCCTGCTGGGGCGGGCCGAGCGGCTGGGCTTCGACGCCGTGGCCACCGGCCACCACGCCCGCGTCGTCACCGGGGCCGATGGCGTCCGCCGGGTGGGACGGGGCACCGACGGGGCCAAGGACCAGTCCTACGTGCTGGCCGGGCTCGACCACGATCGTCTGGGCCGGGTGCTGTTCCCGGTGGGGTCGTCGACCAAGGCCGCCGTCCGCGCCCAGGCCGCCGCCCTGGGTCTGGGCCCGGCGGCCAAGCCCGACAGCCAGGACGTCTGCTTCATCACCCGCGCCGACGGGCGCACCCGCTTCCTGGGCGGCCGGCTGGCCCTCACGCCGGGCGTGGTGGTCGACACCTCCGGCGCCGCCGTCGGGGCCGTGCCCGCCGTCGAGGCCGTGACCATCGGGCAGCGCCGGGGGCTGGGGCTCCCGGGCGGCACCGAGCCCCGCTTCGTCGTGGCCGCCGACCCCGGCACCGCCACCGTCGTCGTCGGCACCGAGGCCGACCTGCGCACCCCCGGCCAGCCCGTCACCGCCGTCGGCCGGGCCCACCCCGGCTCCGTGCTCGACGGCGACCTCGCCTGGCAGGTCTCCGCCCACGGCCCGCCCCGGGCCGGGCGGCTGGTGGGCGACGAGGTGCGGTGGGCGAGCCCCGAGCGCCGGGTCGCCCCCGGCCAGGCGTTGGTGGCCTACGCCGACGACGTCGTGGTCGCCTGGGCCACGGCCACCTGATCGTGGAGGGCTACGACGCCGCGACCTACGGCGACCGCTTCGCCGACGTCTACGACGACTGGTACGACGACCCGCCCGCCACCGAGGCGACCGTCGCCGCCCTGGTCGAGTGGGCCCGGGCGGCGGCCTCCGACGGCACCCCGTCGGTCCTGGAGCTGGGCGTGGGCACCGGCCGCCTTGCCCTGCCGCTGGCGAGCGCCGGCCTGGCCGTCACCGGCCTCGACGCGTCGACCGCCATGCTCGAGCAGCTGGCGGCCAAGCCCGGCGGCGACGGCATCACCACCGTGGTCGGCGACATGGCCGGTCCCCTCCCCGACGGCCCCTTCGACCTCGTCGTTGTCGCCCGCAACACCTTCTTCAACCTCACGACGGAGACCGCCCAACGGGCCTGCCTGGCCGAGGTGGCCCGCGTCCTCGCCCCCGCCGGCCGGCTCGTCGTGGAGGCCTTCGTGCCCACCGACGACGACGGCCCCACCTCGTCGGTCGAGGTCCGCCGGATCACCGCCGACCGCGTGCTCCTGTTCGTCGACCGCCACGACCCCGCCGCCGGCGAGGCGTGGAGCTCGTTCGTCGACATCTCCTCGGACGGCATCCGGCTCCGCCCCTGCCACGTCCGCTACCTCCGCCCGGTCGACCTCGACGCCCTCGCCGCCGCGTGTGGCCTCGTGCTCGACCAGCGGGTGGAGGACTGGGCCGGTGCCCCCTTCGACGACGACTCGCCCCACCACGTCTCGTCGTACCGCTCGGCTCGAGGCTCGTCGTACCGCTCGGCCTAGGGCCAGACTGCGGGCATGGGTCGCGTCAAGGTCGGGATCACCATCGACGCCCCGCCCCGGCGGGTGTGGGCGGCCGTCGAGCACGTCGAGCGGCACGTCGACTGGATGGCCGACGCCGAGGCCATCCGCTTCACGTCGCGCTCCCACCAGGGCGTCGGGACCACCTTCGAGTGCGACACCAGGATCGGCCCGTTCCGGCTGACCGACGAGATGGAGATCACGGCCTGGAGGCCGGGCAAGGTGATGGGCGTCCGCCACGTCGGGCTGGTCACCGGCACCGGTCGCTTCATCCTGCGCCGGGCCCGCAGCGGCCGCACCCGGTTCACGTGGGAGGAGCGGCTCCGCTACCCGCGCTGGATGGGCGGCCCCGTCGGCGGCGTGGTCGGCGACCAGATCATGCGCCAGGTCTGGAAGCGCAACCTCCGCCGCCTCCAGCAGCAGGTCGAGGGCCCCTGACGGGTACTAGAGCCTGATCGTCGCCGTGGTGGCGCCAGCGGCGTCGAGGACGACGATCTCCGGACCGGCCAGCAGGGCCCAGCCGTCGTCGACCCTGAGGATCCGGGTGACGGACTCGGCGGTGGAGGCGTCGTGGCGGGCCACCTCGACCAGCTCACCGCCGGCGGTGTCGACCACGACCACGGAGCTGGCGAGGCCGGTCGCCGTGAACGCCTCATCGGTGGTCACGCCGTCCTCGGGGAGCGGCATCGGCTCCACCCCCTGCCCGTAGCTCGTCGCCGGGACGGCGAAGCGGCCGTCGCCCAGGTCGAGGTAGGCGTGGTGGTCGTAGGTCACCGCCGACTCGTCGCCCAGCACCAGGTCGCCCACCACGGCGGGCTGCGCCGGGTCGGAGACGTCGAACAGCTTGGCCGCGACGCGGCCGTCCTCGCCGGGCCCGAAGCCCACCACCAGGCCCCCGCCCAGCGGATGGAGGTAGGAGCTGAAGCCCGGGAGCTCGACCTCGCCCACCACCTGGGGGTCGGACGGGTCGGACAGGTCGACCACGTAGAAGGGGTCGGTCTGGAGGAAGGTCACGGCGTAGGCCGTGGTGCCGGCGAAGCGGATGCCGTGCAGGGTCTCGCCCGGGTGCCCGAAGGGGGCCGTCCGCCCCACGAGGTCGAGGGCGCCCTCGGTGTCGAGCACCACGATCTCGTTGAGCGCCTCACCGGGCTCCTCCACCACCGTCGGCTGCGGCGGCGCCACGACGTCGTCGCCCCCCTCGCCGGGGATGGTCGTCGACGGTGCCGGCAGGGGCGCCTCGTCGACGGCGACGTCGCCCTCGACGCGCAGGCCGTCGGTGCCGAAGCCCTGCTGGGTCACCGCGACCCGCAGCACCCCGTCGAGCTCCGACATCGAGAACTCGTCGAGCATCATGCCGTCGACCGACCCGGATCCGGTGGGCTCCAGCGTGGCCAGGTCGAACCGGTGGATGCCGGTCGTGGCCGACTCGGCCCCCCACTGCGGGGTGGCCAGGTAGATCGCACCGGTGGTCACGTGGACCAGCGAGCCCGACCCCACCACCTCGGTGGCCCGGACCGGCTCGACCGCCCCGGTCGCCGGCAGGGTGACGAGCAGCGTCGCCGTCGGGTCCGACGGGCCGACCGGGTGGAGCACCTCGTCGCAGGCGACGGGCCCGTCGTCGAAGGGCACGCCGGCAGCATCCGGTGCCACGGTGGTCACCGGCTCCTCCTCGACGACCGTCCCGACGGGGCCTTCGCCGGCGAAGGCCGGCTCGGTGGCGAAGGCCATGTCGAAGCCCTCGGTGGCCACGACGTGGAGCTCGTCGCCCACCCGCCGGGCATCCACCAGCGAGCCGGTGGTGGTCCAGCGACCCTCCGACTCGAGGCCCTCGACGTCGACGGCGTAGCGCTCGACGGAGAGGCCGCCCTCGTCGGGGTGTCCGACCGCCCAGGCCACGCCGGCTTCGGCGTCGTAGGTGATCTGGGCGTCCCACGGCACGGTGGTGGCCTCGATCACCTCGGCGGCGACCAGGTCGACCACCGCCAGGCGGGTCGCCGAGGCGACCAGCACCACGTCCTCGGTCAGCCGGTCGACCAGGTCGATCTCGTCGACGCCCTCGACGGCCACGTTGGTCTCGTCGTCGGCCGGTTCGTCGGCCTCCTCGTCCTCGTCGCCCTCGTCGGTGGGCGCCGTCGTCACGGGCTCGTCGGCCTCGGGATCGTCGGCC